>JBAWYD010000075.1:0-11612 GCA_037143735.1 Deltaproteobacteria bacterium | reverse complement strand
TAATTTTCAGAATCTTCCTCACTGCCTCCCGCCGGGATGGGCTCTGCAGGCGCCCACTTCGTAGGGTATCTCATCGATGCGGTAAAGGTCGTCCCGAGATTGAAGAATCCCCTCTTGATCAACCCACGCCGTCCCGTAGTAGATATGCACATCGATGGGATCGGGAAGCATGACAACCTGCCTTTTTTCTTTCCGTATCTCAGCCATGATCTTCTTCCGCGTCCACGAATTCTTGTCTTGCAGGAGGTACGTGGCAAGGTCAAGGGGTTTTTCAATCCGGATACATCCATGACTGAAATCCCGCCGGGTTCTGCCGAAAAGATGGCGTGTCGGCGTATCATGCAGATATATCTCGCATTCGTTGGGAAATATGAATTTTATCCGGCCAAGAGGATTTAACACGCCGGGGTCCTGGCGGAGCTTGTATGGGAAATTACTCGCCCTGACACGAGACCAATCCACGGTCGCGGGATCAATTTCCTTCGATCGACTTCCCCAGTCACCGAAAACCCTGATCTTCTTTTGAGCCAGGTATTCCGGTTTCTTTTTCAACTGGGGCAATATCTCTTTCGTGGCGATGCTGTCCGGGATCCGCCAGTCAGGGTTAAGTTCCAGATAGATCATCTTGCGGCTCAGAACGCAGCTCCGCTGTTCCGTTTTCCCGACGATAATTTTCATTGACATGACCACCTGTTCGTTTTCAACAATCTGAAGCGAGAAATCGGCAATATTAACAAAAATATAACGCCTTCCGGGATTACCGGGCAGCCAACGCAGACGATCCATATTCAGGGCGATCTGGCGTATGCGTGTTTCCACGGGAACATTCAGCGCCGCACAGGTCGATTTTCCGACCCTGCCATCGACCGTTAACCCATGTCTTTTCTGAAACTTGCGGACAGCCTCCTCCAGAGCATGGTCGTACACGCTCTTTTCGCCCTCTTCCGTCAGGGCAAGATCGCCCGAGGCGATCAATCTCTTTCGCAATGCGATAACACGCCTGTCATGGGATCCCTTCCCCAGCTTCGGACCCGTGGGAATCACAGGCCAGCCCCCACGCGCCGCAACACCCTGATATCTGACAAGTTCATTTATCAACCCTGCATAGCCGGGATACGAGGGCGACAAATCCGCCAGGGCTTCTTGAATATCCCCGGAATCAAGGGCATTCCGAAGGTTTGCCGCCAGATCAGAAGAATTTCTGTAGATGACCCACCCCGGGTAGATGGTCTGGTGATCCACCCGACCGTCAACAAGGTGAGACGCATACTGAAAAAAGGCATCCGTGAGAAGAATATCAAGGTCGGCTAATGCTGCATAATCGAGGGGATCCATCCTGACAAGGGTCTCCCGATGTGCATTCATGATGGTCTCAATTCGATCAAGACGATAGTCTTGAGGCCTCAACCCTTCGCAACCGGCATTCTGGATAATCTCAAGAAAAAGTTCTACCCGGGGGGACAGGCTGTTGCCGGTACTCCAGGCGGGTTGGAAGTCCCTTTGCCGGTAGTAATCAGGCAGCAGCGCCGATGTGAACAGGGGGTTTTCTTCACGGCCATCCCGCGATGACATTTCCGCCATCTCCATACGCTGGCGAATCTGTCCGCTTACCACGTCCGACAGGACTTCCCCACCCGTGACTCCAACGAAGGCAATCAGCAAAGCACCATAAATGACGATAGCGATTGTAATAATCTTATTCATACGTTACATGTTCTCATACATGTACTCAATCCCCGAGGGATATGCCGATTTCTCTGGCAGTCTTCACGGTATCATGATCAACAGGAACATTCTTGATATGTCCGATGACTTCCTCAAGAGGCACCATCTTTACGTGGGGAGGATCAAGGGCAACCATGGTTCCGAAGTTTTTTTCCTCAATCATGCGGACCGCGGCGGCGCCGAAACGAAGGGCGATCAGCCGGTCGAAGGTTGTGGGAGACCCGCCCCGCTGCAGATGACCCAAAACCAGAGACCGCGTGTCTTTCCCCGTTTTTTTTGCTATTTCCTTCGCCAGATACTCGCCTATTCCTCCCAGGACCATGTGCTGTCGCCCTATCTCTCCCTGACCCTTTTCAACCATACTTCCTCCCGCGGGCGCAGCCCCCTCGGCAACCACGACAATGGCATAGCGCTGTCCCCGTAACTCCAGCTCCATGATATAATCGCAAACCTTACCTATATGGAACGGAATCTCAGGGATGAGAATGACGTCTGCGGAACCGGACAAACCGCTGTTAAGGGCGATCCAGCCCGCGTGACGTCCCATCACCTCAACCACCATGACACGATCATGAGACTTCGCAGTGGAGTGAAGGCGGTCGATGGCATCGGTGGCAATACTTACCGCCGTATCAAAACCGAAGGTAATGACCGTTTTCTGGATATCGTTATCAATGGTTTTCGGTACGCCGATTACCGGTATGCCCTTTTTGTATAAGTTATAGGCGATCTCCAGACTGCCGTCGCCGCCCACGGCAATGAGGCAATCGAAACGAAGGCGCCTGAAATTTTCGACAACCTTATCCGAAACGTCGCGTATTTCAGTCTCTCCCGCCATGTTGGTAACAGGCATCTGGAATGGATTTCCCCTGTTTGTCGTCCCCAGGATCGTTCCCCCGATACTGGAGATATGGCTTACATTTTCCGGCGTCAATCGCATGATATCGTCCGTATTCAGAAGGCCCCCATAACTGTTCTTTATTCCGTAGACCTCCCAGTTCCTGTTGTATGCGGCCTTGGTTACCGCTTCAATGACCGCATTGAGGCCCGGCGCATCGCCACCTCCGGTATTAATGGCGATTCTCATCCTCTTTTCCATAATCCCTCCTCTCGACGAAGCTCAACTTGTACCACCCCTCATAAAACCGATCTGATCGTCCTGCACGCCGCACATTTAATCATATCTTCGCTGCCTGAAATCTCTTCCCCGATTTGGGGGCAGAAAGCGTCACATTCATCTCTTCACAGCCGCACATCTTTGCCGAATCACTATGAGAGTCTGAGACAGGCCTTGTCCTCCGTTTTTCTCAACGGAAGGGGTTGTATCCAACGGTTTTTATTCCCGTCATAAAACCATTTATCGGGGAATCCACTCCGTTTTGCGAAGGTGGGATTTTTTGACCAGTTTGTCAATTCTTCATAAGCCTGGCACACTCTCCTGAATTTGATGGCGCTACCCCCAATATCCGGGTGGTGTTCCTTCGCCTGCCGCCTGTATGCATTTTTTACGATTTTCTGTAAATCAGGAGATATCAACACGGATTTATCAATTTCAAGGTCCGTTAAAGAGCCCCTCCTGATGGAAGGAACTTTAACCATAACGGGTTTCACCGACACGATCGGGACTCTGTTTCGGAAAGCCTGCTCGAGAACATAATGGGAGGCGATGTATCTCTTGTTTGTCCGCCTTCTTTCGGCCCACCACAGGTCTCCCAGCAGATCGGCCATGCGGCAGAAATCTTCAGCGGGTTTTTTGCCCGGGGAACGGGGATAAGAAAAGCTGTATATGTCGCAAGAACCATATGGGAGCATGTCCATGACAATGATATCCTCTGAAAAATAGAAGGTGGCATATCTCGCATTTAACGCTATGACGAGCCCCGTTCTCACCTCAAGATTATAGTGAAGCCTCTTGCGGCATTCCACGGAGCAATACCTGCGCCTGCCGGTAATTTCAGTTGTCCCGCAGGACAGACACCTGTTTTTGTCGCCATTGGGTTCGGAAAAATTATTTACAAACAACTGCTTCATGATGAAATGCGCTTTATCCTCTCATATATGAGAAACGTTTCTCAATAAACAGCTTCCCGTTCGGAAAGCTACGCTTTGCGAACGGGAAACATCCACAAATGCTGTTGACATTAACACAGATTTGGAATATTTTTCAAAGCAAATCCTCGTCAAGGGGGGGGGTATGAGTTTGTTGACAGGGACGGCTCCGTTATCCTTACCGACGGCCCTCCGACATGCCGGCAAAAGAAGCGGGCATCCTTTTAGAAAATCTTGTTATCCCCCAAACGGGCGTGTTGTTTTATAAGATGGTCCAACTCGGCCAGGGTATGGATATGACGGTCTTTCAATGCCGCCGCCAAACGGATGAAAAGCTCCGCCGTTAAAAAGGCGTCTCCCAGAGCGGAATGTCGTCCGACAGGTTCAATCCCGTAAAAATCAAGCAGGTTATCCAAAGAAACGCTTTTGGAAGGGAGGTCAAGGGATCGGGCAATGACGAGGGTATCAATAGCTCGATTTTTTATCTCCGTACGACAATATTTTTTTAGCTTGGGGTTGATGAAGCCAAGATCAAAAGGGATGTTGTGACCGATGATAATATTACAGCCGATGAAACCGAGAAATTGTTGCAGCACCCCAAAAAAACTGAGGCGCCCGACGAGCATGTCCCCATCTATCCCCGTGAGTCGAGAGACCGGATCGGGCACCTGGCGGTTGGGATAAACCAGTTGCTGAAACGTCTTTCCCTTCTTTATTTCGCCGTCTTCAATCATGACCGCGCCGATGGCAATGATCTCGTCTCCCTTTTTGTAATTAAAACCCGTCGTTTCCACGTCCATGACTGCAAAGCCCAGTTTATCAAGAGGGGTCGATGAGGAAACGGGGCTGCCGTTATGCCTGATGATTCCCTGAATCTCTGCTATCATGTAGTCAGGCAGGCATTCCTTTCCCTTCCGGGGGGCAAACATGCGGCGTGTTTTTTCAATAATCCTTTCCATAATCCATCACACTCCAGGAGCGAGGGCCCTGCGCGCGTAATCTGTAAAATGTTCGCTGGTAATCTTCTGAAGCCGCGAAATGGCATAAAAGGCGCCCTTGAGCAACAACTGCTCCGTTTTGTTTAAACGGTGAGGATTGATATAGTTATCAGCGTTTAAACCCTGTTTGATCTTATTCAGGTTCTCCCGGATCGCCAGCATCATCAGTGTCTCAAAAGCTTCCTGCAGCATATCACCGTCCTGTCGGGATATGGTCTCTTCCTGGACGAGCCGGGAAATCCTGCCGAGGGTGGATGTCTCCTTGATTCTGTCCCCTACGGCAAAAACACGCAGGCAATTAACGATATGGCGGCAGACCGTCTTCAAGTTGATTTCATTCTTGTGGGGCGCCTTTTTCTCCGTGATAAACCCGCCCATAATGGTCAGGGGAACGGGTTTCAGGAGTTCATCCTCTGTCATGTAGTGAGACAACCCGGAAGCGGATTGAAAAGATTGAAAAACATGGTCCCAAAGCTCATGCCCTAACGGTATTGACCCAAACACGGGGCGAAAATCCAGGAAAATGGTAAGCATGCGCACACTGTCGTCATCCTCACGATTCATCCAGCGTCCGATAATCTGCTTCCATCGATTCAGCGAATGACACCATTTCGCATGGGAGGCCATGACATCCCCTTTGCAAGGCGCAAACCCGGCACGCACAAGTTCCTCGACCACTCTCGAAGCCAGGACATGAAAATATTCTCCGTGATCATGATCGCCGTCGGCATAGATGATGGCGTTGTCCTGGTCAGTCCTCAGGGTCTGTTCCTTACGACCGGCACTCCCCATGTTTATCCAGCAGTAATCCACGGGAGGCGGACCGTAGCCCTTACAAACCATTTCCATCTCACATAATTCAATAATCCGGCAGGTAAGCCGTTCATGCATTTCCGTTATGATCTCGAACAGCTCCGGTATTGATGCCCTCTCTGCAACCAAGGCAGTTAACAGATCATCGACTTCCCTGCCGATCTGCACAAGGTGATCAAGATTTTTCGCCGTTTCTATCTTATCGGTCACCCAGAGACTCCCGGTGCTCCTGATATTCACCAGATCCCTCAGGGTCAGGATGCCAACCAGTTTGTCTTCATCCATAACCACCATGTGTTTTGCCTGGTGTTTGATAACCGCCAGAAGGGCCTGGTTATAAAAAGCCCCCATGCGCAACTTGATCAGCTTTTCATCCATCACCAGGCCGGCCACGATATTTTCCGTCTGCCAGGCGGGACGGGTAATGACCTTGCGAACCAGATCCCCTTCCCTGACGAGTCCTATGGGATAATCTTTGTCATCAACCACGACAACGGAGCTGACCTGATGATCCGTCATGATGCGGGCAATCTCGGCAACGGGTGTTCTATAATGGCAGGTGACCGGTGAGCGCGTCATGATATCACTGATCCTTTTTCGCAAAAGGGGGGACTCCGTGGCGCTGCAGACATCGTATGAATGCTGGGAAATCACTTCCTTGTAAAGCAATCGGATGCGCTCAGAAAGCAGTTCCGTAAAATGACCGGAGAATCGGGGATGAGACATCATCAGCGTTTCCAACGTTTTCCCCGGCAAGAGAATGCACGTTAAGTCTTCAACAGCCCGGACGGAAGCGGGATACGACTTGTGAGTCAGTACCGATGTGATCCCAAAAAAATCATGGGGGTGACGAAAACTTACCGTCGTTTCCTGATTCCGTTCATCAGTCAGAACCACCTCCGCCACACCAAGGGCGATAATAAAAAGAATCGGCGGCCCCTGCTTGCCCTGCCTCAGAATGTATGAACCCCTGGCATAGCTTTTAACCTCAAGGGTTTCGGACAGCTCCAGAAGGACGTCATCGCTCAGGAGATTGAAGGGAACAGTCGCCTTCAACAGCTCGGATAAATTCAATTCCATCAATACCCTCAGAAATCTAAACCATGGATTTGTCGGGGCCGGAATGCCATTTCAAAACCTGTTTTCGTACCAATGTCATGAAAGATTAGAACGATAAAACGGCTATGGGCATCCCTGTAGATATTTCCTGGCGACCTCTTCAGACAGGGAACAGGGATCAGACTCTTTTTTCAGTAATTTCTCGACCATGCGATCCAGCTCGCCGGTGCTGACAAGAATGTTCAGCACCGGTTCAAGAATGCTGGACCGGAGGGCCTCGTTCAGCTCATGCACGGTCCTGCGTCGCAGCCGATCACCGATAAAATTGCTGCTGATGAGATGGTCATAGTGCTCATAAATGTTGGTGGATAATTTTTCGATGTCTTTTTCAAATTCTTCCGGTTTGAAGGCGTTCCCGATGGTCAGGATAGGCGGCCGCCAGCCACCCGGAGGAATTGGCGACATGTCCAGCATGATCATCAACTCCCGTTGGAGTTTCCCTGCGCCTTCCCGATTCGCCTTGTTAATGACGAATATATCTGCGATCTCCATAATCCCTGCTTTAAGCGCCTGGATTTCATCCCCCATGCCCGGCACAAGGACAACCGCAACGGTATGGGCATGGTTGATAATCTCCACCTCCTGTTGACCCGTACCTACCGTTTCCACTAAAATGACGTCTTTACCCATGGCGTCCATGACATGGATGGCATCACCGACAGCCTTTGACAACCCTCCAAGCGACCCCCGGGTCGCAAGGCTCCTGATAAAGACGTCGGGATCCTCGGCATGGCGTTGCATGCGAATCCTGTCGCCGAGGGTTGCCCCTCCTGTGAAGGGGCTCGTCGGATCGACCGCGAGAACACCGACGGTCTTGTCCCTTTTTCGACTTGCTTCAATCAGACCATCAACAATCGTGCTTTTCCCCGCGCCCGGAGAGCCGGTAATGCCGACAACCTGAGCATTGCCCGTATAGTGAAAAATACGTTTGATGGTTGCCTTCGCTTCGGGGACATTGTCCTCGATATTTCTTATAAGACGGGACGCCGTGCGAACATCTCCTGCCTTGATCTTTTTTTCTATTTCCATGCCTTTATGCCACCGGTTTTATATTTTTCTTAACCCAGTCCACGATCGAATCAAGGGTTGAACCTGGTGTAAAGATTGCCTTGATTCCTGCATCATAGAGTTTCTGAAAATCCTGTTCGGGAATGATACCGCCGCCGATCACGGTAATATCATCTGCGCCTTTTTCCCGCAATAATTGAACCACCTGGGGAAAAAGATACCGGTGGGCGCCTGAAAGGCAACTTAAGCCCACCACGTCCACATCTTCCTGCATTGCTGAAGCGGCAATCTGGCCCGGTGTCTGGTGACAACCCGTATAAATGACCTCAAAACCTGCGTCACGAAAACACCTGGCCAAAATCCTTGCACCCCGGTCGTGGCCGTCAAGACCTGGTTTGGCAACCATGATACGAATTTTTCTTTCCGTCATCTTGATGTTCCTCCTTCAACCCCTTCCTCAATAGAGTCCCGGATCACGGTATTCACCGTAGACTTCGCGATAAATATCACATACCTCCTGGACGGTGGCCAGATTTTTAGCCGCATCGATGCAGTAAGGCATGACGTTCTCACCCTTTTTGCAGGCGTTCTTGATGTCTTCAAGACTCTTCTTGACCGCCTTGTTGTTCCGTTTTCTCCGTACGGCACTCAAGCGTTCGATCTGCTCTGATTCTACCTTGTCATCAATTTCCAGAAGGGGAATGGGTGTATCTTCGCCGGAGACGTACTTGTTGATACCGATCATGATCTTTTCTTTGGCATCGATCTGCCTCTGGAATTTATAAGCTGCGTCGGCAATCTCCAGCTGCGGGAACCCTTTTTCAATCGCAGCCACCATGCCGCCCATTTCATCAATCTTCTGAATGTAGTCCCAGGCGCCTTCTTCCATTTTATTGGTCAGGGCTTCTATAAAATACGAGCCCGCCAGGGGGTCGACCGTGCCGGCCACACCGGTTTCTTCAGCGATGATCTGCTGGGTGCGCAGGGCGATCTGTACAGCCTGATCCGAGGGAAGGCATAAAACCTCATCGAGGGAGTTGGTGTGCAGAGACTGGGTCCCGCCGAGCACAGCGGCAAGGGCCTCGATGGTTGTTCTCACCACGTTGTTGTAAGGCTGCTGCGCCGTCAGGGAACACCCGGCGGTCTGGGTATGAAAACGCATCCACCAGGATCTCGGATCCCTTGCCTTATAGCGGTCACGCATGACTTTCGCCCAGATCCTTCTCGCGGCGCGCATTTTACAGATCTCCTCGAAGAAATCGATATGGGCGTTGAAGAAGAACGAAAGCCGGGGTGCAAATTCATCCACATGGAGTCCTTTTCGATTAATCGCGTCCTCCACATATTCCATTCCATCCCGAAGGGTAAATGCCAGTTCCTGAACCGCCGTGGACCCTGCTTCTCTGATATGGTAACCACTGATGCTGATGGTATTCCACTTCGGAACATACTTTGTGCCAAACTCGACCGTGTCGCTGACGATTTTGACTGATGGCTCCGGTGGACACATAAATGTCTTCTGGGCAATGAATTCCTTCAGCATATCATTCTGAATCGTGCCGCCAATTTTGCTGAGAGGTATCCCCTTTATTTCCGCCGCAGCTAAGTACATCGCCCAGAGAATGGAGGCAGGCGGATTGATGGTCATCGATGTGGTTACCTGATCCAGAGGAATCCCATCGACCAGCATAAGAAAATCCTCAAGTGTATCGATAGCGACACCACACTTCCCGCATTCTCCCCGGGCTTTGGGAGAGTCAGAGTCGTAGCCCATCAGGGTGGGAAAATCGAATGCCGTACTGAGGCCCGTCTGCCCTTCCCTCAAAAGCATGTGCCACCTTTTGTTGGTGTCTTCGGCGCTCCCCATCCCGGAAAACATTCTGAAAGTCCAGTATCTCCCGCGATACCCGGTCGCCTGGTTCCCGCGCAAATACGGAAATTGTCCGGGATAACCGATATCCCGCTCAAAATCCATATCCTTAATGTCCTCAGGTGTATAGAGCCTATTGATTTCAAGGTCCGAAACCGTAGACCATCGTTCCTTTTGATCAGGAACTTTACTGACGACCCTGCGAACTTCATCTTCCCACTTTTTCTTGAACTCGCCGGATTGACTCAGAACCTCTTTTGCAAAATACATATGCACCCCTCCTTGTGTTACGTAAAGCTCTGTTAAATCCCCATAATCAACCTTATCATTTCCCTTTAATTTTTCTTGCTCCCGGACCGGACATCGGCGAAGAATGAAAAGCATTCTTCGTTTACAGGATACCTGTTTCTATGATAGATTAAGCCATTAAGTGTCCACACGCCCGTATGACATCGATCACCAACCCTATTGGAGGAAAGAACATGGATATCAAGATGCCCATTAAATTTTACGGCAATTATCGGGTCATTATCCGTCAGGGAGACTGGGAATCAAGAGAGCGATGCCAGAAACTGATTATCAGAGAAATGTCTCCCGAAGAAAAAAATCAGTATTTCAAAGATCTGGATGAAAAAGACATCCCCACACACCAGATCAACTTTTATGACTTCGGATGCCGCCGCATCATTGAGGGTAAACTCAAAGAAAACGAAGAAGCCCGTCTGGTATTCGAAGTCCGGGGAAAAGAATATGAGTTTTCCCCTCTATAAATAGACGGCTAACGATTTTCGAGAAAACCCGTCTGGATACACATCCGTTGTGAAAAACTGTATCGGACCTCGTCAGCCCTATCTCATTCCCAGGAGTTTTCTTGCAATGACAACTCTCTGGATTTCATTCGTCCCTTCGTAGATTTGGCAGATTTTCGCATCGCGCATGTGCCGTTCTGCAGGATACTCTTTAATATATCCGTAGCCGCCGAATATTTGAACCCCCTCAATGGCCGCCCTCATTGCAACATCGGATGCGTAACACTTTGCCATCGCCGACTCTTTCTCAAAATCAAGGCCGTTATCTTCCATCCAGGCGGCCCGCAGGAGCATCAACTCCGCTGCATCAAGCTCCATCGCCATGTCGGCGAGCTTAAACTGGATGGCCTGGAATGTTGCAATCGGTTTACCGAACTGCATTCTTTCTTTTGCATACGCGAGGGCATCTTCAAGGGCCGCTCGACCGATACCGCAGGCCTGGGAACCGATGCCGATTCTCCCGGCATCGAGCCCTGACAGCATCTGCCGGAATCCCTGCCCCGGCTTTCCGAGAAGGTTTTCCGCCGGAATCTCGGCATCCTCGAAGACCAGCTCCGCCGTTCCCGAAGCAAGAATTCCCATTTTTTCTTCAACCTTGCCCACGTGAAAGCCCGGTGTGTTCTTCATATCGACAATCAGATTGATGACTCCCTTATACCCTAATGATGGATCGATTGTGGCAGCAAGGACGCAGTAATGGGCGACATTGCCGTTTGTGATAAAAAGCTTTGTCCCGTTGACAATATATTTATCCCCCTTCAGTACAGCCCGGCATTTCAATGAGGCGGCATCCGAACCTGCGCTGGGTTCCGTCAATCCATAACAGCCTTCGACCTTGCCGCTGGCCACGGGAGTCAGGTACTTTTTCTTCTGTTCTTCCGTTCCAAACGCTAAAATCGGATACCCGTACAGGGAATTGTTTACCGATACGATCACGCCGCAGCTTGCACAGGCTTTGGAAATCTCGATCACGCACAGGACGTATGTCACGAAATCCATGCCCGCCCCGCCATATTCCTGGGGCACAGCAACACCCATGATTCCCATTTCCCCCAGTTTGCGGCATATCTCCTCGGGATGCCGGTGGGTTTTGTCTAATTCCGCTGCTATGGGCTTAATTTCCTGCTCCGCAAACTTTTTGACCATATCCTTTACGTCGCGCTGATCTTCCGTCAGTCCAAAATTCATAATAATGACCCCCTTAAAATTGTTCTCATCGTA
>JBAWYD010000074.1:0-11938 GCA_037143735.1 Deltaproteobacteria bacterium | reverse complement strand
AGGCGGCATCCATCCCCAGTTCTTTTTCCAGCGGCGTGTTGTGGATTTCACCTAAAAGATTGATATAATCATCGAGGACGATCCTCAAACGCATGGTTTTCGAGTAATCTCCTTTTTCCGTCTGATAACTGATGAGTATATCCGTTGCTTGTGAGAGGTCTCGAACGGCATCTTTATGATTTTTCATCCGGTGGTGGGCCATTCCGCGAAGCGCCAGTCTTTGAGCAGTGGCGTAATGCTTTTCACCGAATCTCTGTTTTGCCGTTTCATAACTTCTGGTCGTTATTTTGATGGCTTTTTCAGGTTGACCTGTCATGACAAGGGAAAGGATGTAATTTGGATTACCCAGGAACCTCTTCTTATAGAGGTACTGATTTTCATTCACCCCTTCCGTGGCAAGGGTAAATTGTTCCATGGCGCCGGTGAAGTCCCCTTTTGTGGCCTTGATGCTGCCGAGCAACATCCTTGTGCCACCCATTCGTTGCGCGTCGCCGGGTATTCCCGACGATTCGAGAATGCGGATCGCCCTTGACGCCAGCTTGTCCGCCTCGGAAAGACGTCCCTGTCCTCTCAGGATGTCGGCGATTTTTGCCGTTATCCCTGCCGTCATGAGAGAATCCTTTCCGGCATGTCCCAGGGAGTCTTTCAGCGTCTGACGCGCTTCGATTTCCGCTTCGATGAGACGTTCCTGTTTGAGAAGATTATCCGCCAGTTGCAGCCTTGCATTAATAAGCTGCCCCGGATGTTCATCTTTCACCGTTTGCAGGAGGGCAAGATGCTGACGAAAGGGCTTCTCAGCCTCAGCATACTTTGCCTGCGCTTCCAGAAGAAAAGCTTCCATTGCCGCTGTTTCAATATCGCACCGTAAAACAAAATTCGTGTTACGACGGTTTGGGGAGGTGGTGCAAAACAACCTCGCTTTTTTTAACGTCTGTGTGGCTTTTTCCAGGCTGCCCATCTGAATATAGGTTTCAAGCAGTCTTCCATAAGTTGCCGGCGATTCGGAAAGACTGAGACTTTCTTCGAGAAGTTCCACGGCGAGATTAAAATTGCCAAGCCCCCTTTCCCTTGTGGCAAGGCGGCGCATAAGGTTCGGGTTATGAATTCCGGCCTGCTCCGAACGGCGCATGGCCTCGCGATAATCCTCCAGCGCCTGCAAGGGGCGGCCAAGTTCTGCAGCCGCAAATCCCCTGTCGTCGAAGAACTTGCCGTCCGCATTTTCAGGAGCGACATCGTCGGCGCGGGCTCTGAATTTTTCCGTGATGGATTTGTCGAATTGTCCGGGCTGATTAAGAATCTCTAAAATATCATCGATACGTCGCGGCGGCGGAACGAAGGTCGGGACATCCGCCATGGAGACGGACACCTGCTTTGCCTGCTCGATGGACATTTTGGTGGCGCATGACGGAAACATGGACAAAACAATGACCACCAGCATAAGTGTTTTAAGGGGAGAAACGTTCGACCTGTTCATAGGGAAACCTCCCTTTACAAACTCGTTGTTTTCAGATGGCCGCACAAATAGTTCCTGAATTCATCATAGCTGCCGGAGAGCATGACGGGTTCTCCCGTTCTTCGATCAATGTCTTTCATACTCTGGGGAAGATTGGGAACAATGCCCAAAAGATCTTCGATTTCATTGGGAAACTTGGCCGGATGCGCCGTTTCGAGGGATACGCACAGGGGAAAATCTCCAAACTGCTCAAGATAGATTTCGAGGCCTCTCCATCCCACGGCTCCGTGGGGTTCCAGGAGAACGCCGTAACGGTCATAAATCCGTTTTATGGTTTTTCTGGTGTCCTCATCGGAGATGCTTACGGAGAAAATATGACGCCTCATTTCTGCTATATCCGGGTACCGGTGGACAGCGCCCCCGCGATCAACCGTCCCGCCGTACAGGTCAAAAAAGCGCGCGAGATTGCTCGGATGCCCCACATTCATGGCGTTGGAAATACACGCCCTGGAGGGAGAAATCTTCTCATAAACGCCTGATTCGAGGAGCCGGGGGAACTCATCGTTTTCGTTGGTGGGCATGACGAGTTTTTTCACGGGCAGTCCCATTCTTCCGGCATACTCGCAACCGAGGGCGTCGCCGAAATTTCCGGACGGGACGGAAAAAATGATCTCTTCCCCCTCACGTGCAAGTTGTGCATAGGCCCAGACATAATAAACGATTTGCGGAAGGATTCTCCCGAAGTTGATGGAATTTGCCGAAGTCAGATTAAATTCTGAGAGGAATGGGTCTGAAAAAGACTGCTTGACCAGGTTCTGACAGTCGTCGAATTTCCCGTCAACGGATAAGGCCTGAACATTCTCACCGATGGTGTCCAGTTGTTTCTTCTGCCTGTCGCTGACTTCACTACGGGGATAGAGGATATAAACATCGATGCCGTTCACCCCTTTAAAGGCTTCACCGACGGCGCTTCCCGTGTCTCCCGATGTCGCCACGAGGATATTGAGGCGCTCTTTCGGGTTTCGGAAATAACCCATCAGGCGGGCCATCATCCGTGCGGCAAAGTCCTTGAAGGACGCCGTCGGTCCCTGAT
Source organism: Deltaproteobacteria bacterium (assembly GCA_037143735.1). Classification (GTDB taxonomy): domain Bacteria; phylum Desulfobacterota; class Syntrophia; order Syntrophales; family UBA2185; genus JAPLJQ01. The sequence goes on along the minus strand of JBAWYD010000074.1, from coordinate 9,392 downwards.
CGAGCCTCATGATGTATTTTCGGTCAGATACTTTTTCCAGCGTAACCGGGTAATTGTATGAGTCCGCGATGATTTTTTCGAGTATACCTTCGGGAACATCATGACTTAGGAAGGCTTTTGTCACCAGGATCGCCGCCGCGCTGTAGGGAGCATCTTTTAGAGCCATAATATCATGGTAAGCAAGAAGGGGGATCTGGTCCGGCATGAAGAGTCCCTCATCGGGCGCCTGACCCTGCAGGAGTGCCTCTTTGAAGGAAGCAGTTTCCTTGAATGGAACGATTCCGGGAACGCCGTCAAGATGTCTGTTGGTGCTGTAAAAACGTATTTTCTGAAGCTGAGTCATAACTTTTCTTATCATAATCATGTGACACAATCAAACATGTAATTTTTTCTTGACAAACTTCTTTTAGTGCATTAATTACTATCAAAACGATAGTGAAGGTAGTAATTGCATTGGAGGTGACATGAAGCTTTCCACCAGAGCCCGTTACGGTGTCAGGTTGATGATTTCATTGGCCCTGAATTATCCTAATGGGCCCGTCTTCTTGAAAGATATCGCGAAAGGGGAAAATATATCCGAGAAATATCTCAGTCTCATCATGATTCCTTTACGCTCGGCAGGTCTTGTAAATTCCATCCGCGGAGCGCATGGAGGATACAGTCTGGCGAGAGAGCCGTCGCAAATCAACCTGAAAGAGATTGTTGATTTACTGGAAGGGGATTCCAGTCTTGTGGGTTGCGTGAAAGACCCTTCAGCCTGTCCGAGGGTTCCCATCTGCGTGAGCCGCGATGTCTGGGCAATGATTGGTGGAAAAATATCTGAAACGCTGAGCGCAATCACCTTGGATACACTGGTAAAAATGAACCAGGAAAAAACTCAACAGGCGATCATGCACGACATATAACATACAGGGGATAAATCACCCGGGAGGAGAGTTTTCTATGAGCTCTTATGGAAAGGATTGTACCATGAAAAATATATATCTGGATTATGCGGCGACGACTCCAACCGATCCACGGGTCGTGGAGGCCATGCTGCCCTGCTTTACAGAGGGTTACGGAAACCCGTCAAGTCTCCATGCCTTCGGGCAGACGGCAAAGCACCGCATCGAAGAGGCGAGGCAGACGGTTGCTTCTTTCATTGGGGCAAGCCCGGAGGAGATTTTGTTTACCAGCGGCGGGACGGAGAGCGACAACACTGTGATGAAAGGCATAGCAGGCGCCAGACGCGACAAAGGCAATCACATCATCACTTCGAAGATAGAACATCACGCCATTCTGGAGCCCTGCCATTTTCTGGAGAAGCAGGGGTTTGAAGTGACGTATGTTCCCGTCGATGAATATGGCCTGATCGATCCTGTGCACGTGGAAAAGGCCATCACGGACAAAACCATACTGATTTCCATCATGCTCGCCAATAATGAGATCGGCGCCATCCAGCCCATTGCTGAAGTCGGCCGGATTGCCAGACAGAAAGGGGTGTATTTTCATACGGATGCCGTGCAGGCCTTCGGTCACCTCCCCATCAATGTCAATGACCTGAATGTGGATCTTCTCAGCGCGTCCGGTCATAAGCTGTACGGTCCGAAAGGCGTCGGCATCCTGTATGTGAGAAAGGGCGTGCGTATGCTCCCCTTCATGCAAGGCGGGGGGCAGGAAAAAGGACGCCGGGCTTCGACTCACAATGTGCCGGGAATTGTGGGTTTCGGGAAGGCAGTGGAATTGGCAAATGTGGAAATGGAAGATGAGGGGCTTCGCCTGACGGCACTGCGGGACAAATTGATCAATGGTATTCTCGGCAAAATTCCTCATTCGCGTTTGAACGGCCATCCGGCAAGAAGGCTGCCGAACAATGTCAATGTTTCAATTGCCTACGTGGAAGGAGAGTCCATGCTTCTGAATCTTGATATGGAGGGGATCGCCTGTTCAACGGGCTCTGCCTGTTCCTCAGCAAGCCTGGAACCATCTCACGTCCTGGCAGCGATCGGTCTGCCCCATGAGCTTATGCATGGATCGCTCAGATTTACTCTCGGGAGGCCGACGTCGGAGGAAGATATCGACCGTGTCCTCACGGTTCTGCCGGCTATTGTAGAAAAACTGCGTTTAATGTCTCCTCTATACAAAAAAGAGGTTAAATAAAACAAATTTCAATTATATTTATTGAGAGGTCATAAATGGAATACAGTGAAAAGGTGATGGAGCATTGCAGGAATCCAAGAAATGTCGGTGAAATTGAAAATCCCGACGGGGTTGGAAAGGTAGGAAACCCCGTATGCGGTGACATCATGGAGCTCTATATCAAGGTAAAGGATGGCGTCATTACCGATGCGAAGTTCAAGACCTTCGGATGCGGCGCCGCTATAGCAACCAGTTCCATGGTTACGGAACTCGTGAAAAACAAGACGATTGAAGAGGCCCTGAAGATTTCCAACCGGGCCGTTGCTGAAGCGCTGGGGGGGTTGCCGCCCATCAAGATGCACTGTTCCGTTCTTGCGGAAGAGGCGTTGAGAAAGGCCCTGGATGATTACAGGCAGAGGTCTGCCAAAGAATCGTCTGAAAAAGCAGCATAATGTAAGGCGACAAACACTTGTCTGAGGGAAAGATGCGTCAAAAAGTTCTTGTGGCCATGAGCGGCGGTGTAGATTCTTCCGTCGCCGCCCTGTTGTTACAAAACGAAGGATATGACGTTGCCGGTGTCACCATGTGTCTGGGTATCAGAGGCGGCGAGGACCAGGTAAAATGCTGCGGGCCCACTGCTGTTGATGATGCCAGGCGGGTCTGCGATCGGATGAAGATACCGCATTATGTTTTTGATTATGCAGATGAACTGGAAGAAAAAGTCATTGCCAGATTCGTCAGCGAATATGGCAAAGGAAGGACGCCGAATCCCTGTGTGGATTGTAACCGCCATCTGAAATTTGGAAGTCTCCTTCAAAAGGCAAAGGCTATGGGTTTTGATTTTTTTGCCACCGGGCATTATGCCGCTGTTGAACGCCGCGGCGAGGAATTTTATTTGAAGAGGCCGAAGGACAGGAAAAAAGATCAGACGTACTTTCTGTATCCTGTTCCGTATGGGGAATTGAAGTCCATTTTATTTCCTCTGGCGTCTCTGACCAAGGAAGAAGTCCGGCATGTGGCGAAAAAAGCCTCTTTGCCGGTTGCTGAAAAACAGGAAAGTCAGGATATCTGTTTTGTGACTGAGAAAAACTACCATGCCTTTTTATCAGAACGTTTACAGACGTCGAAACCGGGTCCGATTGTAGATATTCAGGGTAACATCCTGGGAACGCACCGGGGAATTGTTTTTTACACCATCGGTCAGCGGGGAGGTCTGGGGATCAGTCACAAGACGCCGCTTTATGTTATTTTCATAGACGCTGTGGATAACAGAATCATCGTGGGAGAAAAAGCGCACCTCAAGGCAAGGGGGCTGATTGCCGGAAATATGAACCGTCTAACTGAATTCTGGCCTGCGCAGGTTTATGCGAAAATCAGGTACCGGAAAAAAGAGGCTCCCTGCACGGTTTCGTTCGAGGCAGAGAGAGTCAGGGTGATATTTGCCGAGGAGCAGGAGGCCATTACCCCCGGTCAGTCTGTCGTCTTTTATGCGGACGACTGTGTCCTGGGTGGAGGAGAAATAGAAGAGGTCTTGCATGGAGCTTGTTGAAAAGATAAACCGGTTAAGAAAAGAAAGAAACGCCGTTATTCTGGCGCACAATTATCAGATCCCCGAAGTTCAGGATATCGCGGATTATGTGGGAGATTCTCTGGGATTAAGTGTTCAGGCGTCGAAAACAACGTCGGATGTGATCGTCTTCTGCGGCGTCTATTTCATGGCGGAAACGGCAAAGATCCTTTCACCGGACAGGATTGTTCTCATCCCGGACGAGAAAGCGGGGTGCCCCATGGCGGATATGATCACGGCGGATCAATTGCGGACATTGAAGGCTGAACACCCCCGGGCAAAGGTTCTGTGTTATGTGAACACAACGGCGGCGGTAAAAGCCGAATGTGATGTCTGCTGCACCTCCGGGAATGCCGAACAGGTCGTCAGAGAGGCGTTTCGGAGCGAGGACGAGATCATTTTTGCCCCTGATCAGTATCTGGCCCATTACGTATCGACACAGGTCGGACGTGATTTCATTACGTGGAAGGGTTTTTGTCCCACGCACGCCAGGATATTGCCCGAGAATATTTTAGAACAAAAGGAACGTTACCCCGGGGCGAAGGTCATCGTGCATCCCGAATGCACACCCGGCGTCACCATACTGGCCGACCGGGTGCTCTCGACGGGGGGAATGTTACGATATGCCAGTGAAACGGAAGAGCGGGAGTTCATCGTCTGTACTGAGACAGGGATTCTCCACAGGCTGAAAAAGGAAAATCCCGGGAAGTCCTTCTATCCCGTGTCGGAGCGGGCGGTCTGTCCGAACATGAAACTGACCACTCTGGAAAAAATCCTGTGGTCACTTGAGGAAATGCATCACGAAGTCACGGTGCCTGACCATATCATGGATCAGGCAAGGAAGAGCCTGCAAAGGATGCTTGATTATAAGATGTAAAGGAGAACATATCATGAGTAAAATAGATGAAAGATTGAAAATAGAGACACTGGTCCTGCACGGCGGTCAGGAAGCGGACCCAACAACGGGTGCGCGGGCGGTTCCCATTTATCAGACAACGTCCTATCAATTCAAAAACACCGAGCATGCAGCCAACCTCTTCGGCCTTAAGGAATTCGGGAACATCTATACGAGGTTGATGAATCCCACGACAGACGTCCTTGAGAAGCGGGTTGCACTCCTGGACGGCGGCGTCGGGGCGCTTGCAGCGGCCAGCGGCCAATCGGCCATCACGCTGGCGCTCCTGAATATCGCGCAGGCAGGCGATGAAATCGTCTCGGCAGACAATCTCTACGGGGGAACCTATAACCTGTTTCATTACACGTTTCCCCGTCTGGGCATCACGGTTCGTTTCGTTAAATCAAATGACCTTGAGGCTTTTCAAAATGCGATCACGCCGAAGACAAAGGCGATTTATGCAGAGTCCATCGGCAATCCGAAGTTAGATGTAGCCGACCTTGAGGGTATTGCCGATGTCGCACACAAGAACGGCATTCCCTTCATTCTGGATAACACCGTTTCCCCTTATCTGCTCCGTCCCATTGATTCCGGCGTGGATATCGTCGTCTATTCCGCGACGAAGTTCATCGGCGGTCATGGAACCTCCCTTGGCGGCGTGATTGTGGATTCCGGAAAATTTGACTGGACAAACGGAAAGTTTCCCCTCATTGCGGAGCCGGATCCGAGTTATCACGGACTCAATTTTGTGGAAGCACTGAAGCCCATGGGAAACATCGCCTATATCATCAAGGCGCGGGTGACCCTCCTGCGGGATCTGGGACCGGCACTTTCACCCTTCAATGCGTTTCTCTTTCTTCAGGGTTTGGAAACCCTCCATTTGAGGATGCCACGCCATTCCGAGAATGCTCTGGCCGTGGCCGGTTATCTGGAGAAACACCCGAAAGTGGCATGGGTTAATTATCCGGGGCTCAAGTCAAGTTCTGAGCGTCAGAGGACGGATAAATACCTGCCGAAAGGCGCGGGGGCAATTCTTGGATTTGGAATCAGGGGCGGCCTTGCGGCGGGGAAAAGGTTTATCGATTCCCTTGAGTTGATATCCCACCTGGCGAATGTGGGAGATGCAAAGACCTTGGCGATTCATCCGGCAACGACGACCCACCAGCAGCTCTCAGCCGAGGAACAATTGGCGACGGGTGTGACGCCGGACTTCATTCGATTATCCGTGGGGCTGGAACATATAGACGATATCCTTGCCGATATTGAGCAGGCATTGGCAAAGGTCTAAAGATAATGAATCGCCAAAGATGAAAGGAGACAACAATGTCCAATATATATGCAGATATTACTAAAACAATAGGAAAAACGCCGCTGGTCCGTCTTGACAAAATGCAGACAGGTTTGAATGCGGAGATTCTGGTGAAACTCGAATCCTTCAATCCCCTTTCCAGCGTGAAGGACAGGATCGGTGTCGCCATGATCGAAGCAGCGGAGAAGGCGGGAATCCTGAACAAAGATACGGTCATCATTGAACCGACGAGTGGAAATACGGGAATTGCCCTTGCCTTTGTCTGCGCGGCCAAGGGATACCGGCTGATACTCACGATGCCAGATACGATGAGCCTGGAGAGGAGGCATCTTTTGGCTATTCTGGGAGCGGAACTGGTTCTGACGGAAGGCGCCAAGGGCATGAAAGGGGCCATCGACAAAGCGGAAGAACTGGCGGGGAGCAATAAAAACAGCTTCGTCCCCCAACAGTTTAAAAACCCCGCCAACCCGGAAATCCATCGCCGGACAACGGCGGAGGAGATATGGCAGGACACGGACGGCAATGTGGATTATTTTATCTCGGGAATCGGCACCGGCGGTACCATCACGGGAGTCGGCGAGGTTTTGAAGAAGCGGAAACCGTCCGTCAGGATCATTGCCGTCGAACCTGCGGATTCGCCGGTTTTGTCAGGCGGTAAACCAGGACCACACAGGATTCAGGGGATCGGCGCGGGATTTGTCCCCGATGTGTTGAACAGAAGCGTCATCGACGAGATCATCCAGGTGTCCCATGAAAACGCGGGAGAAATGGCGAGACGTATTGCGAAGGAAGAGGGTATCCTTGTGGGAATTTCCAGCGGTGCCGCCCTCTGGGCGGCTATCGATGTGGCAAAACGAAAAGAAGCTGCAGGAAAAACGATCGTGGCTCTCCTGCCGGACAGTGGAGAGAGGTATCTGTCGACCTGGCTCTTCCAGAAATAATGATTGAAATGAAAAACATTACGAATAAAAACAAGTCGGTAGGTGTTGTGGAGACACAGTACTTCACTTTTGCCGGAACGGGCAATGAACTCGAACTGGAATGCGGCGATACGCTGGGACCGATCACCCTTGCGTATGAAACATACGGAACGTTGAACGCGGATAAATCAAATGCTATCCTGGCGTTGCATGCCCTTTCCGGGGATGCCCACGCGGCAGGCGTGCATAGAGATCAGGATGATCCGGGCTGGTGGGATGACATGATCGGACCGGGCAAGGCGTTCGATACGAACCGGTATTTTGTCATTTGTTCAAACGTTATCGGAGGGTGTAAGGGTTCCACGGGCCCCTCCTCGATCAACCCGGCTACGGGCAAACCCTATGCGTTGGAATTCCCCTTTATCACCATCGCTGATATGGTTCATGCCCAGCGAAAGCTGATCGATTTTTTTGGTATTGATCGACTGCTGTGTGTGGCGGGCGGTTCTATGGGAGGAATGCAGGTCCTCCAGTGGGTCGCCTCCTATCCGGAACGGGTGCGATCCGCTATTCCCGTTGCCACGGCACTGAAGCACTCCCCGCAGCAGATCGCCTTCAACGAGGTGGTCAGGCAGTCCATCATGGCGGATCCAGCCTGGCGGGAGGGGAACTATTACGAGTATGGCCAGCCAGAAAAGGGTCTGTCTGTGGCGCGCATGATCGGCCACATCACTTTTATGAGCGATCAGTCCATGGAAGAGAAATTTTCCCGAAGGTTGAGAAGCGGCCATTTCAGCTTCAATTTCGATCCCGATTTCGAAGTGGAAGGCTATCTGCATTACCGGGGGGCGAATTTCGTGAAGCGCTTTGACGCCAATTCCTATCTCTATATCACGAAGGCGATCGATTACTTTGATCTGTCGGAGGGCAGGCTGATTCCGAAGGGGAAAAACATCGACACCAGATTTCTGGTCATCTCCTTCAAATCAGACTGGCTCTATCCCTCCTGTCAGTCGCAGGAGATTGTCCGGGCGTTGAAGATGAACTGTGTGGATGCCACCTATTGCGAACTGCAATCCACTTACGGCCATGATGCCTTCCTGGTAGAAGTGGAGGAGCAGACGACCCTGATCAGGCATTTTCTGGACAAGACCTTTAACGGATATCTGGTGGTGGATGGCTATGGTGTCTGAAAATATCCGTCCGGATCACAACATCATTTATTCGATCATTGAACCGGGTTCCCGGGTGCTTGACCTGGGGTGCGGCGCCGGTGAGCTCCTCTATCCTCTTGTCCGTGACAAGCAGGTCCGGGCTCAGGGGATCGAACTTGCGGACAAGGCCATTCAGGAGTGCGTCAAGAAAGGCCTGAGTGTTTTCCAGGGCGACATTGAAAACAGCTTACGGGAATACCCGGATAACGCCTTCGATTACGTGATTCTGAATCAGAGCATGCAGGAAGTAAGAAAAGTGGATTGTGTCATTCACGAGGCCCTGCGCATCGGCGGCAAGGTTATCGTCGGCTTTCCCAACTTCGCTTATTTCAAGTCACGGATCATGCTGTTTTTCCAGGGCAGGTCACCTATTACGAAATCCCTGCCTTATCTGTGGTTTGATACACCGAACGTGCGTTTTTTAAGCATCACGGATTTCAAGGATTTTTGTGGGGAAAAGAATATCCACATCATGGAAGCCCATTATCTGGGAGAAAAAGAACGGGTGCGTTTCTGGCCGAATCTGCTGGCCCCGAATGCGATTTTTGTTTTAACGAAGGGCAATACGTAAGCAGCAAGAGCTTTGAAGTTTGAAGCTCTCGCAACATGAATTGGGATGAACGTAGTCAGCATGTCTTAGAAGGCATGTTGCCGACACATATCGAGGCACTATGAAGAAGTTTTATGAAATAATCAGAGAAGATATCCGGACGGTATTCAAGAAGGACCCCGCTGCCAGGGGACTCATGGAAGTCCTTGCCTGCTATCCGGGGCTTCATGCCATCTGGATGCATCGGATTGCCCATTATCTGTGGCAAAGAAATTGGTGGTTCATCGCCAGGCTGCTTTCTCATATCAGCCGCTTTCTGACCGGTATTGAAATCCATCCGGGCGCAAAGATCGGCCGCCGCTTTTTTATTGATCACGGTTCCGGTGTCGTCATCGGTGAGACGTCTGAAATCGGAGATGACGTACTCATCTATCAGGGGGTCATTCTGGGTGGCGTAACCCTGCAGAAGAAAAAACGCCACCCCACCATAGGGAATCATGTCATGATCGGGGCGGGGACCATCGTTCTGGGTCCCATCATGATCGGAGACGGGGCGCGTATCGGGGCCGCATCCCTGGTTATCCATGATGTTCCCCCCGAGGCGATAGCCGTCGGCGTGCCTGCCAGGCTTGGTCTGGGATTCTCCGGTAAGGAAATCCAGGAGATGACGGACAACAAACTTCCCGATCCCATTGCCGAGGCTTTCAACTTTCTGGGCAGTCAGATTGGGACCCTGGAAAAAAGAATGGCTGAGATCGAACAGCATCAAGGGATCAGGGTTGAACTGGATCAGTACGTGGAAGAAAAGAAGCGGGAGAT
>JBAWYD010000073.1:0-12074 GCA_037143735.1 Deltaproteobacteria bacterium | reverse complement strand
AGCGGACAACTCATTTGCTACAAAACCGGACAAGTCTATTTGCTCTTGACAGGAATGTTTCACGAGGTTGTGTTTCTATAGTGTTTGTTATATGTTGTTACTCGGAAAAAATAAATACAACACCACCGAGAGGAAGAACGTATGCTGTTAGAGATCAGGGCACTGGAAAAATGGATAATACCCGCGGTTTTCATTATTGGCGGTCTTCTTTTAGGAATCATATTAGAAAAGCTTGTCGTGAAAAAAATCACGAAGATTTCTCTCCGTACAAAGGGAGAAGGTGATGACATTGTTGTCCAGTCAATGCGCGGAATGTTGATCCTCTGGTTTTTTATCGGAAGTATTTATGGGGCCCTGGAATATACGGCAATAAAACCGGATATGTTACATGTCATTCACAAGGGCATGTTGATCCTTGTTATTTTATCTGTAACGATTGCTCTCTCAAGAGTTTGCGTCGGGTTCACTAATGTGTACAGCAGGAAAGTGGGCGGGGTATTCCTGTCAACATCCATGTTTGCAAACCTATCAAAAGCACTGGTCTTCGTAATCGGGTTTTTGATTATCCTTCAGACATTGGGACTTTCGATTACACCCATCCTGACAGCTCTTGGCGTTGGCGGCCTTGCCGTGGCATTGGCCCTTAAAGATACACTGTCCAATCTGTTTTCCGGCATTCATATCATTGCATCTAAACAGGTAAGCCCCGGCGATTATGTAAAGCTGAGCTCCGGGGAAGAAGGTCATATTGTTGATATTACCTGGAGGTTTACAACGATTAAAAGCCCGCCGAACAACATGATCATTGTCCCGAACTCAAACCTGGCCTCTGCTATCGTGACGAACTATAGTATGAAGGAAGAGGTCATGTCTTTTCCCGTTAAGGTTGGGGTGAGCTACGACAGCGACCTGGAAAAGGTTGAGAAGGTAACGATCGAGATCGCTGAGGAAATTATGAAATTTGTGCCGGGGGGGGTGCCTGAATTTTCACCCCTGGTGCGCTATCACACTCTGGGAGACTCCAGTATTGACTTTAACGTCATTCTTCGCGTGCGTAACTACACGGACCAGTTCCCCGTTAAGCACGCCTTCATCAAGAAGCTCGTCTCTCGTTATCGGGAGGAGGGTATCAATATCCCGTTCCCTGTCAGAACGGTTTATATGAAGTAGGCGTGAATCCGGTTTTTACTCACCAAGGCAAGCCCGTGAAAATCGTATTATGTTTTCATCTTCTCCCATGGCAATGAGTTTGTCGCCGCTTTCAATGACATATGAAGCAAGGGGGTTGAAAATCATTTTTCCCGAGTCTTTTTTGACTGCTACGATAATCAGGCCGTAACGGTGTCGGATTTCCGATTCTTCAAGCGATGTTCCGGCTATCGGAGACACGTCGCAAACGGTGATTTCTTCCATTTTCAGTTCGAGGCTCTGTCTTCTTGTTGTGATCTCGATAAAATCGAGCATGGCAGGCCTTAAAATGGCCATGGCCATTCTCATCCCTCCCAGGATATAGGGTGACATGACACGGTCAGCCCCCGCCCGCAGCAGGCGATGTTCAGATTCCTCCTCCTCGGACCGGGAAAGGATGTAGATTTCGGGGTTGAGTTCTTTCGCCGTCAGGATGACATAAAGGTTCTGTGCATCCGAAGGAAGAACGCAGACAATGCCCTTTGCCCGTTTAATACCCGTTGCAAGAAGCGTTTTGTCCTGCGTTGAATCTCCCTTGTAATAGATGAATCCTTCATCTTCTATTTTCTGAATAACTTCGGGATTGTTATCAATGACGACGAAAGGAATCTTCTCTTCGGCCAGTTCCCTGCATATAAGATATCCGATTCTGCCGCACCCGCAGATGATATAATGATCGTTTAATTTTTTTATCATCTTATCCAATTTGCCCCTCCCCATGAGCATTCTGAAACGGGTCTCAACCATGGTTTCCGTAAAAAGAACGACGGTATAAAACATGGTTCCGACGCCGAATATTATCAAAAGGACCGTGAATAATCTGCCCTCTTCTGTGTGAGGGTAGAAATCGCCGTAGCCGACTGTTGACAGGGTTATTACCGTTGCATAAAGTGATTCGGTAATGCTCCAACCTTCAATAAGGTGGTATCCGAGTGAACCGATGATAAATATGACAAACAGGCCCAGAAAAGCGATTTTGAGTTTTTTATTCGGTACCAAATGGACCCTCCGCTAAAATAATCTTGACGGTTTCCCTCAGCATATTAAAAATACACGTCAAATGATAGAAATATATTTCAACATTCTTCACGATGACTTGCGATAAAATGAAATTGCTGATAATGAGCTGCCTCCAATTGAATAATTAATCTTCATGTGTATAGATCGGGAGAAGCTAATGAATGAGAGATTTTATCCGAAGATTGCCGTAGAACTCGGTGTTGGTTTAAAACAGATATCAGCAACGGCGGAGCTTTTTGCGGAGGGGTGTACCATCCCCTTTATCGCCCGTTACAGAAAAGAAATAACAGGGTCACTCGATGAAGTTGTGGTTACAGCGATTCGTGACCGTCTGGAACAACTTTCGGAACTGGAAAAACGTCGTGAAGCCGTTCTCAAATCCTTGGGCGAGAGGGACCTTTTGACCGATGAGTTGAAAGAAAAAATTCTTTCTGCGGAAACCATGACCATCCTGGAAGATGTTTACCTTCCTTTCCGTCCCAAACGGCGGACCCGCGCCACGGTGGCAAAGGAAAGGGGACTGGAACCGCTGGCTCACATGCTGTTCCAGCAGGAGTCTGAAAGAGACCCTGGAGCGGAAGCGCAAGCCTATCTCAATCCGGATAATGGCGTCACATCCGTTGAAGATGCCCTTTCCGGCGCCAGGGACATTATGGCCGAGTGGGTCAATGAAGATCAGGCGGCGCGATCTGAAATCCGCCGTCTTTTTTTCTCACAGGGAATTTGTCGAAGCAGGGTAGCCCGCGGCAAGGAAGAGGAAGGCATTAAATACAAGGACTATTATGACTGGGAAGAGCCCGTCTCTTCCGCCCCTTCGCACCGGATTCTGGCCATGAGGCGCGGAGAGAACGAAGGTTTTTTAACACTGCACATCTCGCCTCCGGAAATCGAAGCCGTATCAAATCTCGAGCGCCTCTTTGTTAAAAGTGAAAATGCCGCCTCAGAGCAGGTCAGGCTTGCCGTAAGGGACGGTTATGAGAGGCTTCTCGCTCCTTCCATGGAAACGGAAGTTCGCCTGGCTACCAAGAAAACGGCCGATATAGAGGCGATAAAAGTGTTTGCGGACAATCTCCGCCAGCTCCTCCTGTCGTCGCCCCTTGGTCACAAGACTGTTCTTGCCATCGATCCCGGTCTGCGGACGGGATGCAAGATCGTTTGCCTTGACCGTCAGGGCAAACTTCTGCACAACGAAACCATATACCCCCTTTTAACGGAAGCAGGCAGAAATGAATCTGCAAAAAAAGTGCAGAAGCTATGCACTTCTTTCAAAATTGAGGCCATTGCAGTCGGCAACGGTACAGGCGGGCGGGAAACGGAAGTCTTCATCCGAAACCTCGGACTTCCTGAAAATGTCCAGATTGTGATGGTCAATGAGAGCGGGGCGTCTGTTTACTCTGCATCCAAACTTGCACGTGAAGAGTTTCCCGACCATGATGTTACGGTCAAAGGCTCTGTATCCATAGGGAGAAGGCTGCAGGATCCGCTCGCAGAGCTCGTCAAGGTTGAGCCGAAGTCCATCGGAGTGGGGCAGTACCAACATGATGTGGATCAGGGGGCATTGAAGAGAAGTCTCGACGAGGTGGTGATGAGTTGTGTCAACACGGTGGGCGTGGACATCAATTCGGCAAGCGCGCAGCTTCTTACCTACGTGTCCGGCTTGGGAAATCAGCTTGCCCAGAATATCATTCAATACAGAAATGAATATGGGCCCTTTTCTTCCCGGGATATTCTCAAAAAAGTGCCGAGACTCGGTCCAAAAGCGTTTGAACAGTCCGCCGGGTTCCTGCGAATCCGCGGAGGGGATAATCCCCTCGATGCGAGTGCGGTTCATCCCGAAAGTTATCCTGTTGTTGTCGCCATGGCGAAAGATTCAGGGTGCGACTTGACAGACCTGATGCGGGACGCAACCCTCAGGGGAAAAATAGAGATCACACGGTATATTACCGAAACAACCGGGATGCCCACCTTGAAGGATATTATGAACGAACTGGCCAGACCGGGACGCGATCCCAGGGAAAAATTTGAAGCGTTCTCCTTTGCAGACGGCGTTGAAAAACTCGAAGATCTGGAGACGGGGATGAAACTGCCCGGAATCGTGACAAATGTAGCCGCATTCGGGGCCTTTGTAGATATCGGCGTACACCAGGACGGACTGGTCCATATCAGCGAGCTTTCAGACCATTTCGTAAAAGATCCCCATCAGGTTGTGAAAGTTCAACAGAAGGTCGACGTGACCGTTCTTTCCGTTGATCTGAAACGCAGGCGGATTTCCCTGTCCATGAAAAAGAACACTTCGAAAATAGTGGAGGGGGGGAAACCACAGAAGACAGGCATGAACGTGCCCAGAAAACCATTGGAAAAGATCAAAAAAGACAATCTCCCATTTAACAATCCCTTCGCCAGTGCTTTTGGAAAAGATTAGCGGGGTAATTTATTTAAAAAACATATTACAAAAAATATAAATATGGTATATTGCGTAACCAATAATGGTGAAAAAAATGTCCCTGAATAATGCGACGCTCGGTTTAAAAGGCGGTATCAAAGTTTTCCCCTTTCCGACGTTGAAGTCGAGCCTTCAACATGAGGGCTTTTTTATTTAGCAAAGGGGGGATGTTTAATACAGCAGCAAGTGTTAACAACAAAGCGGATATGTAACGATAAGGTTTGGTTAAATGAGTAATATAAGGAGAAAGACATGAACGCAGCATTACTTCCTATAATAGCGGCTGTTTTATTCTACTTAGGTTACCGTTTTTACGGAAGGTATATTTCAAAGGTATTTAAAGAAAATGATGACAACCCCACGCCGGCGGTTAGTCAACGAGATGATGTCGATTTCTGTCCAACGAAACCGATTGTTCTGTTCGGGCATCATTTCGCGAGCATTGCCGGTGGCGGACCCATCATAGGCCCCACTGTAGCAATGATTTTCGGAGTTATTCCCGTATGGCTGTGGGCGGTGTTAGGGAGTATCTTTATCGGTGCAGTACATGACATGACAGCACTTTTTACGAGCGTCAGGGAAAAGGGAAAGTCCGTTGCGGAGATAGCAAAAACGACATTGGGAAACACAGGTTTTTTTCTATTTATAAGTTTTACCATACTTGTGCTTCTGCTTGTTACCTCGGCATTTCTGGGCTTGACGGCTACTGCTCTGACTTCGTTGCTGACATTGGACGTTCTAAGGCTGGATGCCTCCCAAACGGTAGTCAAGACGATAGAAGTAGGAGGGGTGGTAAAGGCTCAGATAGGCGGTATCGCCTCAACGTCTGTTATTGTTATAACCTCCTTTGCGCCCATCATCGGCTACCTGGTTTATAAAAGAGGGATCAATGTATATATCGCTTCAGGAATAGCTATCATTGTCTGCATGGTTTCAGTTGTCATTGGAATGGAATATCCAGTTACGTTTAGCGCTAACGTCTGGATGATCATCCTTTGTTTTTATACGTTGCTTGCCGCGGGAATCCCTGTCTGGATTATCTTACAGCCGAGGGATTTTACGAATTCGTTTTTGCTCTATGCCGGTGTTGCCGCCTTGTTTATTGCCGCTATGGTGGCAGGATTTAAAGGTGTTACATTTTCAGCCCCGGCGTTCAATGTGGCGGCGGGAGGCAGCAAGTTAGGTCCTATATGGCCGTTTTTATTTATTACCGTCGCGTGCGGCGCCATTTCAGGTTTTCATTGTCTGGTTGCCGGCGGGACATCTTCAAAACAGGTTTCAAAAGAATCGGATATAAAAAAAATTGCATACGGCGGAATGTTATTAGAGGGTTTGCTTGCCATCGGCGTCCTCGTTGCTGTCGGATGCGGTCTTATGTTCCAGGATTACATGAATATTGTGTTCCCGACAGGACCGGGGGCAAGATCAAATCCCATTCTGGCATTTGCCGCCGGAGCAGGCGGGTTGCTTGACAAGGGATTGGGGATATCGCCTGTGTACGGGACGGTCTTCGGAATTCTCCTCGTCGAGGGTTTTGTTGTCACAACCCTGGATACGGCCGTCAGGCTCAACAGATATTTATTCGAAGAGCTATGGCAGGTGATGTTCAAGGATGTTCCGAAGATAATGAAAACATATATCTTCAACGCTGCGCTCGCTGTGGTGTTTATGTATCTTCTGGCTTACAACAATGCATTTCTGGTCATCTGGCCCGCATTCGGCTCCGCTAATCAATTGCTTGCCTCACTGGCATTGATTGCCGTTTCCGTGTGGCTGGTGAACAGAGGAATCAATGCGTTGTTCACAGTAGTACCGGCCATATTTATGATGGTGACAACCATATATTCCCTGTTTGTTTTGCTCATTGAGAAATATCTTCCCAAACAAAACTACGCGCTGGCTGCATTTGCTGTATTGATGATCCTTCTGTCCATCGGAGTGATAGTTTTGGCTTATAAAAAATGGCGGGAAATAAAGAATGCTGCAGCCGCAGAAAGCGCAGCGTAAAGAATCAGAGAAATTTCAAGCATATTTAGCAGGGACTTCAGGAGGGACAGCGCAGACTGTCCCTCCTTTTATTTTGCAAAATGTCGATAAAACGAAACTTCAGGATTGACAAGATTCGGAGGCGCCTGACCGCTCAAACCGACGATCAGGTTTTCTACGGCAAGAGATGCCATCCTGAAACGCGCTTCATGGGTGCCGCTTCCCACGTGAGGAAGAAGAACCACATTATCAAGCTCATCCAGGCCGTGGCTTAGCGCGGGTTCATGCTCGTAAACGTCAAGGCCCGCGCCGCCGATTTTTCCATTTCTCAGGGCTGAAACAAGGGCCTCTTCATCAATCACGGGACCGCGGGATGTGTTGATGAGATGGGCTTTTATTTTCATTAGGGAAAGCTCATTTTCTCCGATCAGGTGTCGGGTTTCTTCCGTCAGAGGGACATGTAGGGAAACAATGTCTGATTCCATCAGGAGCGTTTTCAGGTCGGCGTATTCAACCGCGAGTGCTCTTTCTTCTGCACTGTCAAGTCGATTTCTCTTATAATACAGAATTCGCATACGAAAGCTTCCGGCTATCCTGGCGACGGCTTTCCCAATTTTCCCAAGACCGACAATTCCTAGAGTTTTGCCGGTTACCTCCCGGCCTAAAAAAAGCATAGGCGCCCAGAATTGAAAACGGCCTTCTCTTACCATTTTATCCCCCTCGACAACCCGTCGTGAAACAGCAAGGATCAAAGCAAAGGCGAGTTCGGCGGTTGTGTCGGTGAGAACCCCTGGTGTATTTGAAACCATGATTCCACGTGACGTGGCTGCCTTGACATCGATATTGTTATAACCGACACCGAAGTTGGCAATCATTTTTAAATGGGGGGCGCAAGCCAGCACTTCTTCATCAATATGGTCCGTGATCATCGGCAGAAGCCCATGCTTGTCTCTTACGCTTAAAATCAGGGCTCGACGATCCATGGGATAATCCTCTTGATTGATTTCCACCCGGTATTTTTCTTTAAGAGGCAACGTGGCATTTTCAGGAAGATTTCCCGTGATCAGTATCCCTAAGTCCATGATCCGCCTTTTTTTATTTATTTTCCAATATTTGGCGTTTTCGTACAACGTCTGATTTCGCCGCTATTGTTTAGAGATTATCATATCTTATAAAATATTTCATTGTTCATTAAATGGGGAGATATTATTTTCATATTTTCCAATAACCATCCATATCTTATCTTGTTATTTCTGTTATGTTTATGTATAAATAATACAATAAACGACAAAGAGGTGCGGAGAATGCTTCCTATCACAAACTACGAAACCTATCAGGATGGTCAGATTATATTTGAAGAAGGCAGTCATGGCGACTGGTTATATGAGATTGATTCCGGCTCTGTGGAACTGTCAAAGAAGTTTAAGGGCAATAATGTCGTCATAGAAATTTTGCAACCGGGAGATATCTTCGGGGAGATGGCTTTTATTGCCCGTTTTCCAAGAACGGCTTCAGCTCGAGCGATAGGCGAAACAACGATCGGGATTATAGACCGTAATTTTTTGGATGAAGAATACAACAAGTTGTCGCAACATTTTCAGTCAATTTTGAAGACCCTTGCCCTGCGGCTTGAGAAGACAACCAAGGCCCTGATGGATATAAAAATTGATAAAACGGCTCCCTGATATTAAAAATACAGACTCATAACCAAAGTTGGTTTCTATGGCAAAAGAGCTCACATATGTAGTTATTACGCCGTACAGTCTTATCAAAGCCCGTACGGGTAATATCATTGCTCGACTCATGTCGTTCTCCGGCTGCGATCTTGTCGGCATCCGGATGATGCGGCCATCGGATGAGTTTATTAATGAATATATCAAACGCGTCAAGAGCCTGAGAATAGAGGCGAAAGTTGAGAAGGCGCTTGTTTATTATATCGATCAGAACCTGCGACCCGAAAACATCCACGGCCAGGCGAACCGCTGCATGCTTCTTCTGTTTGAAGGGGAAAATGCCGTGGAGAGGATTTACGAAGTCGTTGGTCAGTTTACAACGGAAACGGAATCAGAAGCCGGCAATGGTACTATACGGGGAACATACTGTGACTATATCACCACCCCTGATGGTGCGGTCCGTTATTTTGAACCGGCGGTGCTGGTCCCGACGACTGTTGAATATGCAAGAACGAATTTACAACTCTTCGCACAGCTTGGTTTCAATGATTCCGGTATTTATGAGGAGTGTGCCGAAGGCGAAACAACTCTTGTTATTTTGAAGCCTGATAATTTTTTCAAACATTCCGTTCGTCCCGGTAACATGATAGATATGTTTTCAAAGACAGGTCTCCGGATCGTCGGCGCCCGTATGATCCGTATGAGCGCCGCCCAGGGAGAGGAATTTTATGGATTTCTTCGAGAGATCTTCAAAAGGAAACTCAAGTATCGGGTGGCGGAAAGAATCAGGGAAGGAATAGGGGATCTCTTTGGTTTTGAAATAACCAATGATGAATACAATGCCATGGCCGAAGTCATCGTAAAGAAAAACGCCGCATACGAGTTTTCCTTAATCGTAAAGTATATGACCGGTGTTGACCCTTACAGCGTATCTCCGGAAGACCCCAACAAACCCGGCACACACCGGGGACTGGCCCTTCTATACCGCGGACTTAGCGCTGTAGGGAAAATCCGCGAGCGCCTCGGTGTGACAGATCCCTCAATGGCCGCTGCCGGTACCATCCGTTCTGATTTCGGCCAGAATATCATGCAGAACGCCGCTCATGCATCAGACTCCGTCCAGAGAGCGATCCACGAACGAAAGATCATCGGTTTTTATGAAAACGCAGGGGATGACTGTGTGCAGATTATTACGGACTGGTTAAAGACAAAATAGAATCTGATAAGGGAGTTAAAAATATGAGCAATAGAGCCGAAGAAGACGCCAAGCGCTGGGTAGATAAAGCCGTAGATTTTTATAAAGCCTCGGGCAAGCGAATCGCTCTGGCGGAATACACAAACCCGAACGGACAATTTGTTCAGGACGAAATGTATCTTTATGCGCTAAACCCCAGAGGGACCATGCTTGCTCATGGAGTCAATGAAAAATTTGTGGGAGAGGAGTTTGTAGACATCAAGGATTATGACGGCAAGAGTTTTATCAGGGAGATCGTCGATGCCGCCAATTCCACAGGCAGCGGCTGGGTTGAATATAAGTGGTACAACCCGGTAACAAAAGAAGTGCTGCCTAAAATGGTCTATTTTAAAAAGGTCGATGACCTGATCATCTGCAGCGGCGTCTATAAGGAATCACAATAAGTCATCCGAAGAATATCTGTTTGTAAACAATGCAGGGCCGGTCTGTATCAATCGCGATGGGCTCTATTCTTTTTAATTCCTCAATATTCCACCTGTCGTCATTCGTAAGCAAGGCAAGGGCTTCATCACGTGATTCCGCCAGTACAACGACCTCCGCCTGCATATAATTGTCGTCGTAAATATGTGGCTCATTAAACATGGACCAGCTTGAAAACTTCTTGCTGTGTCTCCAGATAAAGATTTTCATGTGAGGGTCTCCGTCATGGGAATTTTAATTGCCAGCAGTGGGGCGTGCTGCTGGGCGCCATACACGTCCGAGTCACCGATTGAACCAGAGACAATGGGACGGATCATGGTAATCTTTATGGCCAGCGCCGGATCAAAGTATATGATATTGATTATTTTATCAGCGGTTACAGCATATAGTTGAGATATTAGTTCAGCATTGAAAAAGTTAATCTTCTTTATATAAAGATAATCCTTTTCTTCTTTAAACATAATGTCGAGAGTCAGCTCGTATGGCCCGGCATTTTTACTCCTGATAACGGCCGCTACATCTTTGAGGGAAACGGTCTTCAAGGGCTCACCTCGCAGATCTTTAGCGGAAAAAAAGATACGGGATTATCAATAGCCATGAGATGGTATATATTAAATTCATAAACCTTACCGCATGACATGTCCGACGGACTGTAAAGGAACGCCAGATTACCCGCCGTGGACATTCGATCAGGATAACCGTCATGGAGAAGGGTACTCCTTACGCAGGCGCACACGGCATCCGATTCTTTCTGACGGGGCGAAATGACCTCTATGACAAGTCCGATCTCATGAGACAGCCGGTTTTTTTCAGGTTCCATGGATCCCATGACGGCGTTTTTCCCATACTTGTGAAACAGGATTTGACCCCGATGCCCCATATCTTCCTGAACCCGAACCTTAACGCCCTCGAGAATCTGGTCAAGCCGGCGGATCATCATGGGATCTCTGATGCCGCAGATGGATATGGTACGATATCCGACGCGTTTCACACCTTCCAATTTGACCGTATAAGGATGGGACGCAACAAAACGTGATCCGTAAACGCGGGTGCGTCCATCTTCAAGCGCTTCGAAGCGTGCCTGCCTGAGATCAAGGGTTCCGCCGGGTCCCGGCAGATTGTAGGGATCAGATTTTTCGTACAGGGTATGAGCAGCGGTGGACATAGTCGTAAATACTCTCTGCTCGTTCAATGACTCAAGGACAAAGTAATCGTCGTAAAGAGTGCCCATCACGCAATCGCTGCCGCTTCCGGGTGATGCGGCAATGGCGGCGCATTCGAGAATTTTACCCATATGAAGGGCGAGCCCCGGATGATAACCATCCTGTATGGCCGGAGCCGCAAAAGGAACAGGATCATAGCAACGGCCGCATAAAATAACGGAAGATCCCGTTTTCAACGCCTCGATCACGGGCTCCGCACCCATCTGCGCGACAATTCGAACGCTTTTATTGATCTCATCATGATCGATCTCGGGAGCAGGAAAGAGGGGATGAATTCGCCCCTGATCCATGGCTTTCAATGCGTCATCTTTACCGATATCAGCATAGATGACGGCCATGCGAAAGGAAAGACCTCTTTCACAGGCAATCTCCCGGATGATGTTTTCCGTCCAGTCAACATGAGGTTTGGCGCCTGCTCCTCCTGCCGTTCCTATAATCAGGGGAATGGACGCATCGAGGCAGGCGGAAAGCATGAGATCGAGATCCCGTTTGACCGAAGAACGGGATGTAAATGATTTTCCCGACCCTAAATAGTAGGGGCCTGGGTCGGTGCTGCCCGCATCAACGGCAATCAGATGGGGTTTCTTTTGTATCCCTCTTTCGAAGGATCGCTTGGGAAATCCATAGCCGAGAATGGCCGTAGGGGAGAGGACCCGAAATTCACGGTGCACAGGAATCTCCTACTTTCAACTCCCGCGGTTTCAACATCGCGTATGCAAACCGCATTACCGGCGTGGGTAAATTGCATTGCACGCCCAGACGCACCGCTGCGCCGATCATGGATTCCAGTTCTGAAAATTTACCGGATTCCACATCGCGCTGCATGGATGGCTTGATGCCCGGTTCACTGCTGTCAATAAAGGCAA
>JBAWYD010000072.1:0-12353 GCA_037143735.1 Deltaproteobacteria bacterium | reverse complement strand
GGAGATTTCTCTTGAATCCCTGCTTTCCCGTGAGACAGAAGGTACAGCCCATCTGACATCCCGCCTGGGTGGAAACACAAACCGTCCAGTGATTCTTTCCGGGGATGAGAACGCTTTCGATCAAAAGGCCGTCCTCGAGCCTGAACAGAACCTTTTTTGTCCCGTCTGCAGAGGTCTGAATTTTTTCAATGTCAGGCTGTCCGATTCTTGCGATATCGTTTAATGCGGTCCTGAAATCTTTTGAAAGGGTCGTCATTTCCTCAAAAGATTCGGCGCCATGCTGATAAAGCCACTTCATGATCTGTCTTGCCCGGTACGTTTCCTTGCCCAAAGGTGCGATGCAGGCTTCGATTTCGGGGAGATCCAGGTCTTTGAGGTTCGGTTTATCCGTATAAGGCGTTTTGGAGATTTTCGGCAATGACATCGATAAAGGCTTCCGTATGGACTTTTTTATTGTTAGGGTTCGGGTCCGCGACAAGCAAAAGATCGCCGGTCATGATTCCGGATTCCACTGTTGAAATGGCTGATTCCTCAAGCTTTTTGGCGAATGCGACGACTTCCGGCGAGGCGTCCAGTTCGCCCCGCTTGCGGAGACATCCCGACCAGGCGAAAATGATGGCCATGGGGTTTGTGGATGTTTCTTCTCCTTCGAGATACTTGTAATAGTGTTTCTGGACGGTACCGTGGGCGGCTTCATATTCGAAATACCCCCGGGGCGAGACCAGGACGGAAGTCATCATGGCGAGACTTCCGTTTGCCGATGCGATCATGTCGGACATGACATCGCCGTCGTAGTTTTTAAGCGCCCAGAGGAGCCCCCCTTCAGATTTGATGATTCTTGCCACGGCATCGTCAATGAGGGTGAAAAAGTAGGAAAGACCAGCCCGGACAAAGCTTTCCCTCCAGTTCTTTTCGAATTCCTCATCGAATATATCTCTGAACCGGGCGTCATAGAGCTTGGAGATGGTGTCTTTGGTACTGAACCACAGATCGATTTTCTGATCGATGGCGAAGGTGAAGCATGCCTTTGCGAAACTTCTGATAGATTCATCGGTGTTGTGAATACCCTGGATGATGCCGGGGCCTGAAAATTCATGGATGGTCTGTCTGACCTGCGGCCCCCCTTCGTCGGGGGTGAAGACGATTTCCGCCTTCCCGGGGCCGGTGATGCGCATTTCCGTATTGCTGTAGACGTCGCCGTAGGCATGTCTGCCGATGGTAATGGGCTTCTTCCATGTGGAAACGGAAGGCCGGATGTTTTTTACAAAAATGGGTTTCCTGAAGACCGTCCCGTCAAGCATGGCTCTGATCGTTCCATTCGGGCTCTTCCATTGCTTCTTAAGATGGTATTCCCTCACACGGTCTTCATTTGGGGTAATGGTCGCGCATTTGACCCCGATGCCATATTTCATAATGGCCATGGCTGCGCCGGTTGTAACCTGGTCATCCGTCGCGTCCCGGTTTTTGATGTGGAGGTCGTAATAATCGACAGGGATGTCCAGATGAGGGAAAAGGAGTTTTTCCTTGACCATCTTCCATATGATCCTGGTCATTTCATCGCCGTCCATTTCCACTATGGGGGTCTTGACTTTAATTTTACCCCTTGCAGACACCTTATGTACTGTGGTTTCCCGCATAGCCCCTACAAACCTGTTTACCGGAGCTTTTCTTCAAGCGCCCGTCGATCGAAACCAATAATAACGTCACCATCTATAACGATGACGGGAACGCCCTTCTGCCCGGAGATTCTGACCATTTCACTTGCACCCTCGCGGTCCCGACTAACCTCGATCTCTTTATAACTGACCCCTTTCTGTGAAAGAAACTCTTTCGCCTGATGGCAGTATGGTCAGGTGTCCAGGGTATAGATGATGACTTCCTTTGATGACGCTGTTCCGACCTTGTTGCTCTTCTTCTGTTTCTGCGGGGAACCCCTTGGTTCTTTTTCTACAGACGGACTGTCATCGATGTAGATGCTTTTTGTTTTTTGACCCTTTGATGATGAATCGACGGGCGCGGTATCGGAGTAGTGAACGTCTCCTTTTTCATCGACCCATCTGTAAATTTCCCCCGCGTGTGATCCGGGTGGGTTTACAACAAAACCTGCATTGATGAATACGGCAAATATGAAAGAAAAGATCAACAGACGGCTTGTCTTAAATTTCACGTGCATCCTGTTCATGGCAACATCGACAGATTGATGGCGCCTCCCGCTAACAGAATTGTTCGCTGTCTTTCAGACAGATTGTAAATAACTTCGAACGTCGTTTCCCTGGAAATATTTCTGACGTACATTTTTCGGTTTTCTCTGATGATCTTCCTGATATCGGGTATCTCGATGGCATCGCCCTGGGCGATGCGGTCATAATCCTCCTCGTCTGTGAAGGTGAGGGGAATAATTCCGAAATTGATCAGGTTGGCCGAGTGGATTCTTTCAAAAGACTTGGCCATGACGACTTTCACACCTAAAAACATGGGGCATATGGCGGCATGTTCCCTCGATGATCCCTGACCGTAAGAAAATCCCGCCACAATGATATTGTGCCTTCCTCCATCTTTGATTTTTTTCGCCCGTTTATGAAAGTGATGGTCCAGGGTTGTAAACAGATATTTCGCGTATTTGGCAATATTGGACCGATATTTCATCCGGGCGCCGGCAGGGACAATATCATCCGTGGTAACTTTATCACCCACCTTAATGCTTACAATACCATCAATCTTATCCGGGAAGGGATCATTTTTAGGAGGCGTCCCGATATTCGGACCTCTGTATATCTCGACGGATGAGGGTTCGGACACGTCATCCGGTTTAATCATCAGGCTGTCATCAATGTAAAACTGTGCGGGCATCCGGACATCGGGGTAATCCATGCCGAGATCGCGTGGATCGGTGAATCTTCCCGTTATTACCGCAGCGGCGGCGGTTTCGGGACTTACAATGTAAACCTGTGCGTCAGCCGTTCCCGATCTGCCAAGGAAATTTCTGTTCGATGTCCGGAGGGAGACACCTCCGGATGGAGGGCTCTGGCTGTTGCCGATACAGAATCCACAGGCGTTTTCCATAAGTCTTGCCCCTGAATGGATGAGGTCTGTCAGATAACCATCACCGGCAAGATGTTCCAAAACCTGTCTTGAGCCCGGTGCAATGATGAAACTGACCCCCGGACGAACAACCCGTCCTTTTAAAATCCTCGCCACCGTTACCAGGTCTTTGTATGAGGAATTCGTACAGCTTCCGATACATACCTGATTGACTTCAATGTCGCCCACGCCCCTGACGGGAAAGATATGATCGGGACTGTGGGGTTTAGCCGTGAGGGGAACCAGATCAGGCAGATGAATATTGACCGTCCGCCCATATTCAGCCCCCGGATCAGCCAAGATCTCCTGCCAGTCGTCTTCCCGTTGCTGGGCTTTCAGGAAAAGCCTCGTCATCTCATCGCTCGGAAAAACGGATGTGGTGACCCCGCATTCAGCTCCCATATTGGCAATGGTTGCCCTTTCAGGTACAGTCAGGGTTGCCGTGCCGTCTCCGCCATACTCAAAAATGTTGCCGACGTTTCCCTTCGTCGTAAACAGTTCAAGGACCTTCAGGACAACATCCTTCGCAGATATCCAGGGAGGGAGCTTACCGTGAAGGTTGATCCTGACGATCCCTGGGGTGGTCAAATAGAAAGGTTTGCCCGCCATTGCCAGAGCCACGTCGAGACCGCCAGCACCGATGGCCAGCATGCCAAGAGCGCCGCCCATGGGCGTGTGGCTGTCGGCGCCAAGCAACGTTTTCCCGGGTTTTCCGAACCTTTCGAGGTGGACCTGATGAGAAATCCCGTTTCCGGCGCGGGACAGATATATGCCGAACTTTTGTGCAATGCTCTGCAGGTATCTGTGATCATCCGCGTTTTCAAACCCGGTCTGAATGGTATTGTGATCGATGTAACTTACCGATAATTCCGTCCTGACCCTTGGAATATTCATTGACTCGAACTGCAGATAGGCCATTGTACCTGTTGCATCCTGCGTGAGTGTCTGGTCGATTCCAATTCCGATTTCAAAACCGGAGATGAATCTTCCGGAGAGAATATGGGATGCGATAATCTTTTCGGTAATCGTTTTAGCCATGATCAGTTATATCGGTCGTTGTTACTCTTTCGGAAGCAGTATAATGGCAATTCTCCGGTTCTTGGCCCGTCCCTCCGAACTGGTGTTGTTCGCAATGGGTTTGTATTCGCCAAAAGCTGTGGCCGACAGAAGGGCGGGATCGATTCCCTGCTGTTGGAGATATTTTGTGACATTGATGGCGCGAGCCGCCGAAAGCTCCCAATTGGTGGGATACTGTTTGGCGAGGAGGCCTTTGATTTTTACATTGTCCGTGTGTCCCTCAATACGGATAGCCTTATCCGTCACGTTTTTGAGGATATCGATGACCCTTTTCAAGACGGCCAGGCCTTCCTTTGTTACCTCCGACTGTCCTGAGGCAAAAAGGATTTTATCCACAACATCCAGGGTCAGTTTCCCCTTCAGCTCTGAAATGGTAACCTGCCCTTTTGCAACTTCCCCCTTCATTTCCTGCATCAGTTCTTTATATGTATTACTTTCAGACTCGACCTTTTCCTCTTTCTTTTTTAACTCAGCAAGATTTCCCTTAAGTTTTGTGTTCTCAGCTTCGAGGTTGGCGTTCTTCTGCCTCATATCTGAAATTGTCTTTGAAAGGTCATCGGATTTTGATTTCAAGACCGTGTCCAGTTCCTCTTTCTCCCTGGTCGCATTTGCGAAAGCCTCTTTCAGTTGATCTCTATCCGCTGTGAGGGTCTTGATCTTATCTTTAAGGGCGTCATTTTCTACGGTGAGATCTTTGTGCTTCTGTTGAAGAGAAGCGAGTTCCTTTGCCTGACTGTCCGCCTCGGCCACCTTTTTTAAATACGTGCTCTCTTTAACAAGACAGCCGCTGATAGAAAAAGAAAATATTAGAATGACTACGAGTAAAAATAATTTCCTGTACATGAAATGCCTCCTTAAATATTTTTCCCGGTGAATAACCATCATTTGCAGTCAGCCAAGCCACTGACCGCGATAAACCATATAGAGGGTGGATGAATAAATCAATAAAAAATTGAAAATCCCTGCACCCGGAATATGTGAAATTACCTCATAGCTTGAAAGGGTGAACACGTTTTGGGAACAGATGATATGATGCTTAGCGGGTAAGAGACCTTGAAAAAATTCTGCAATGCGAATCGAAGATTTTTTAATATAAAAAATGGGACATTGGTTTGTCCCATTTTCGTCGGTGTTTCTGTCAGGTCAGTCGTCTGAAAGTATTAAATACCGCCTTCCAGCTCTTTTATACGGACCGCCTTGACGAAACGTTTATCATAGTAAGGCTTCTCAAGCGTATCAATCTTGACCATTCTTTGCCGGCCGGCGGCGGCATGGACAAATTCATTGTTTCCGATATATATGCCCACGTGACCGAATGCCCGTCTTGTATTGAAAAAGACGAGGTCTCCTTCCTCCAGTTCATTCCGCGCCACGCTCTTGCCGACACGTGACTGCTCCCTCGCCGTTCTGGGGAGGCTGATATCAAAAAACTGATAGATCTTCTTTACGAAGGCAGAGCAGTCAAGACCTCTCACGGACGATCCGCCAAATCGGTAAGGCGCTCCGAGAAACCCCTTGGATACCCTTATAAACAGTGATCGCTCATCAGGGCTGTTCCATTTGCCTAAAGGGTCATCGGAATCGGATTGCTGGTCTATCTCAGCCTCGACCAGTTCATCTCCCGGGTTGACCTCCTCACCCTCTTCATCCAGGGGATCATCCATCTCTTCCGCTTGGTTCGCAACCGACTTTTTTGCCATAGCCATGTCTCTCGAGTACCTGGATTTTGCCAGAACAATCTTCTGGCCTGTTTTCAGGTGTCGGGAATTGACAGGATTCCACTTTTTGAGTTCTTTGACGGAATAGCCGGTTTTCGTGGCGATCCTTTTAAGTGTGTCTCCGTTTGCAACCACGTAGTATTCTGTTTTTTGGTGATTCTTCTTTTGTGATTTTGCGAGGTTGGCCTTTCCCTGATCCGGGATGACAAGAACCTGTTTGGGTTTAAGGGCGCTTCCTGTCAAGCCGTTGGCTGATCTCAGGGCATCTGTTGTGACGCCGAATTTTTTTGAGATCTTAGCGAGATTATCGCCACGCTTGACTTTATATTCCTTCGCGAGGATTTCCTGGCAAAGGCCGAATGTAACGAACAGGACAATCAGTCCCATCCATAGGAAAATCCGCCGTTTCATCATGAAGTACCTCCTCCTATTCATTCGGGGGCTTCCCCATTATTGCAACGGTGCACAGATTTTGACAATGGATGACAAGCTGCACACAGATAACTAATGCGGCTTTTTTACAAAAAAAAACTCCCCATGTCAAAGTATTTTTAAAATAAATATCTCAAGTCTTTCATAATGCGTTGATATGTTATATGAAAGACATCAGATTAAATTTTATATTATGGGATCATGCAATGGTTAAGAAGGGGTTTTTCATCGTTGTTGTCGTTCTTGTCTCGGCTGTTTTTCTGAACGTGGGTTTTTATTTTGTTTATCCTGATGTCTCAAAGCTGAAGAAAGCTTCTCCGAAAAAGACGGCATTCATGGAATATCGTGAGAAAGAATGGGAGAAACAGGGTAAGAAGAAAAAAATTATCCGCCAATGGGTGCCCCTGTCGCAGATTTCCCCTTATGTGATCAAAGCCGTCATTATTGCGGAAGACGACAAGTTCTGGAGTCACGAGGGTTTTGATTTCAATGCTATCCAGAAGGCCATTGAAAAAGATATAAAAAGTAAGAAGTTCAAGTTCGGGGGCAGTACGATCAGTCAGCAGTTAGCCAAGAATCTTTATCTGTCTCCCTCAAAAAATCCCGTAAGAAAGATCAAGGAGGCGATCCTTACCTGGCGGATGGAGAACAATCTTTCTAAAAAAAGGATTATAGAACTATACCTCAATGTTGCCGAGTGGGGTGAGGGCGTGTTCGGGATTGAGGCTGCTGCCCGCCGCTACTATGGAAAGCCTGCATCAGTATTGACGGCAAAAGAGGCGGCAAGGCTTGCGTCGGTTCTCCCCAATCCTCGCAAATTTGATCCAACGGGAGAATCGAGATTCGTCGAGGGCCGTTCGGAACGGATCTATCAAATCATGGTAAGAAGGGGTATCGTCATACCTGAATATGAAGAAGTCATGAGCGAACCGCCTCAAACGGAGGGATCGGAGCAGGAAAATCCTGAAAAAACGCCGGAACCGCCAAGTCAGGGAGGAAATGACAGGTCGTCTGCGCAGATCGATAACGACAAGCCCCCTTCTGCGGAACAAGGAGCAGCATCCGGCAAGGCGGTACAAGGCGAACCACAACGTTGAAGATGAGAAAGTCGTAAAAAGTCGCCAGACGGGTCATTATCATTCATTCCTTGTCACGCTTTTCCATATTACTGGCCCTGACACCGATGAGTCTCACTCTCTTATTCAACTCAATCCGCTTCAGGCAGGCAAAGGCAGCTTTCCTGATCTTTTCTTCAGAGTCCGAATAATCAGAAATTGTTTTTGCCCTGGTAAACGTCTGA
Source organism: Deltaproteobacteria bacterium (assembly GCA_037143735.1). GTDB lineage: Bacteria > Desulfobacterota > Syntrophia > Syntrophales > UBA2185 > JAPLJQ01. The sequence goes on along the minus strand of JBAWYD010000072.1, from coordinate 4,745 downwards.
AAATCACTGAACCTGATCTTTACAGTAATGGTTTTAGCTGTATATCCATGATCCATCATATCAGCGACCACTTCTTTTGTCAGCTCTGCAAGTGTCTTGGCTATAACCTGCCAGTCCTTTACATCAACCTGAAATGTCGTCTCCCGACTGATTGATTTCGGTTCCCAGTGTGTAACCAGAGGGCTGTCATCAATCCCTCTGGATGCTTCATAAAGATAATGCCCGTAGGATTTGCCAAACTGCTCAATTAGTTTTTCAAGGGGCAATGCTGCCAACTGACCGATGGTTTCAATGCCCATATTCTTCAAATGTTCCTCTGTTTTGGGCCCGATGCCATACAGCTTTCTGATGGGTAGCAGCCACAAACGACTTTCAATATCCTTCTCAGTCAGAATGGTCAGGCCATTGGGCTTCTGCATATCTGAAGCGATCTTGGCCAGAAGCTTATTAGGAGCAATGCCGATGGAGCATGTCAGGTCTGTTTTATCCAGAATTCCTGCCTTGATTTTGAGAGCAATAATTTCGCTTTCTTCCGGCAGATCAGAAACATCCAGAAACGCCTCATCAATGCCCACATCTTCCATTATCGGACAAATGTACTTCATGACAGATTTAAATTGTCGGGAGGCTGCTACATAGACTTCATAATAAACAGGAAGGAAAATTGCGTGAGGACAGAGTTTATAAGCGGTTCTGAGCGGCATGGCAGAATGAACACCGAATTTTCTGGCTTCATAATTGGCGGTGGAGACAACTCCTCTCTTTGATGGATCTCCCTGGCCACCGATGACAACGGGTTTTCCTTTCAGATCGGGATTCCTTTTTTCTTCGACAGCAGCGAAGAAAGCGTCCATGTCGATATGAAGAATCCTTCTTTTGGGATAATTGATCAAGGTTGTCATGCTCACGTTAAGAGCCTGTCGATGTTTATTTCAGGACAGATAATATTAAGATGGGTGAAAAGTAAAGAACGGATACGATGATATAGCCAAGGCATATCCTGTTTACCCATTTCTCCTGATTCAGGAGTTTTTCATCCCAGGCAGATGTTTCTATAAAACGGCAGAAGCGTTTACGCAGGGTTGGCCTGGAATAAATTCTATGGGACTTTGCCCTCGTCCACCTTGTCAATCTTGATGAATCTGTTGCTATGCTTCGCATATTTTCATCCTCATGATTTCTGATAATTTCAGCGATGGTATTTCCGGATCACCGCAGTAACGACACCCCCCACACGCAGCTCCGATTTCGCCCTGATCACTGGATATCGGGGATTGGCCGCTTCAAGAACAACAGCTTTTTCGTTTCTCTTGAAGTATTTCAATGTCCATTCGTCATCCACCTCGGCAATCACGATGTCGCCGTTCTTCGGCTCTCTGCCCTTTTCCACATATAGAACAATCGTTCTATTGTCAAGAAAAAAATGATCTCTTTCTTCCTCAATGATTGACGGATTTTGATAAATGTGCATAATTCCAATTGGCAATGATGATCGTCTTTATTGCGACCCCAATTATTCCTGGGATCAATGCATCCAGTCATAACGCTTTGAAAAGTCGAGGAATCAGCGAAGCTAATTTGAGGCGTGCCGGAGGGGGCTGTCTGAAATCTGCCCAAAGAGACCTGACTCTATCGCGGAGTGTCCGAATATGAAAGACAAAGACAAGACAAAAGACCGGTTGATAAAGGAGCTTGCAGAAATTAGACAGCAGGTTGCCGAATTAAAAATGGGAGAATTGCCAAGCAGGCAGTTGGAGGTGGTTTCAAAAGAAGCAGAACGATTGTGTGACATTGATTTTCTACCCGATGCAACCTTTGCCATCAATCGCAACGGAAAAGTCATCGCATGGAACCGTGCCATTGAAAAGATGACCGGGGTCAAGGCGGAAGACATGCTGGGAAAGGGCGATTACGAATATGCCCTGCCGTTTTATAGAACCCGAAGGCCGATTCTGATTGACCTGGTCTTCAACTCCGATGAGGAAATAGGGAAAGAATATCATTTTGTCAGGAAAGTCGGAAATGTTCTTTTAGCCGAGGCGGATACGCCTGTCCGGGGGGAGATGCTCGCTCTCTGGGGGAAAGCCGGACCATTATATGATAACAAGAACCATATGGTGGGCGCTATAGAATCCATCCGCGACGTTACCGAGCGCAAGCAGTTGGAAGAGCTCTATAAAACGCTGACAGAATATTCTCTCGCCGCCGTATTCATCATTCAGGACGGGAAGTTCTGTTTCATCAACACCAGTGCCATCGCCTATGCCGGACACTCCGCCGAAGAGCTTATCGGACAGAATTCCGACATGATTGTTCATCCGGAAGATAGGGAAATGGTGAAAAGGAAAGGGCGGGAGATGCTGCTGGATAAGCATACCGTGCCATATGAATACAGGATGGTGACAAAACAGGCGCAGATCCGCTGGATAGCGCAGATCGTCACGCCTATCCACTATAGAGGGAAGCCTGCCATATTGGGCAATGCCATAGACATTACAGAACGTAAAAAACTTGAGGAAGAGATTCGGGCGCTGTCGATAACCGATCAAATGACGGGACTTTACAACAGAAGGGGGTTTTTAACGCTTGCAGAGCAGCAATTGAAAATCATGGATAGAACGAAAAATCCTCTGTTGTTAATATTCATCGACCTGGACGGCATGAAATGGATCAATGATAACCTGGGCCACAAGAAGGGCGATGAAGCGCTTGTCGAGGCCGCAAACATTCTCAAAAAAGTATTCAGGAAATCAGACATCATCGCCCGTGTGGGAGGCGACGAGTTTGGAGTCCTCGCCTTGGGAGCCTCAACGGAATGGCGGACTATCATCCGAAATCGCCTGTACCATTATATTGACATCGCCAATTCACGTAAAAACAGGGATTATCGCATTTCCATGAGTATGGGGATCGTCCGCCATGATCCTGAAAATCCCCGTCCTGTCGAGGAACTCATGGCCGCTGCAGACGCCTTGATGTACGATCAGAAGAAACGGAAGAAAGACTGCCCGTAAAAGGATTTGTTTATAAAATTTACATGGCGCTATAACATATAACTTCGAAGCATTTGAAGCTCAGGAAACAAAAAAGAAAGGGGGAGAATGTGTCTCCGGAAAGAGATAAGGAAACGCTTAATAGCAGGAAGAAGAGTATGAACAATACCATGATGCGCTTACCCTCAGTTGGAGATGACTGTCATGCCATGGTGGAATCGACCTCTGACTCTCTGTATATGGTGGACGAGTATGGCAGATATATGTTTATCAACAATCGGCATTTATCAAGATTAGGCCTCACGGCGGAATATGTCATCGGCAGGGCGTATGACGACTTCCACTCGCTTGAGGAGACGGCGGCCTTTACCCATGCCGTGAAAGAGGTCATGGCAACCGGCGGATCTGTCCAGCAGGAGCATCAGAGCAAAAGAGACAACCGATATTTCCTCCGTACCTTCAGCCCGGTTGAGGAGCCCGGCTCTGGTGGAAAAATTACCCGTGTGACTGTCGTTTCAAAAGACATCACCGACCGCAAGCAGGCGGAGGAGGCGTTAACCAGGAGTGAAGAGAAATTTCGCAAGGTTTTTGATACCAGCCTGGACTCTGTGAACATCAATCGTCTCGAAGACGGTATGTATATCTCAATTAATCCTGGATTTACCAGGATCACGGGATATACGGAAGGGGACATCATCGGAAAGACCTCAATAGAATATAATGTCTGGGGAAATATCGAGGATAGACAAAGACTGGTAGCCGGATTAAGAAAAGACGGGGAAGTCATTAACCTTGCAGCCGCTTTTCGAATGAAGTGTGGCGATATCCGATATGGGTTGATGTCAGCCTCCGTGATCGATCTTGATGGTGTACCCCATATTCTCAGCATTACCCGGGATATTACTGTCCGCAAGCGGGCGGAAGAGGACCTTCAGCGGACCCTCGAAAGTCTAAGGAAGGCACTTGGCACAACTATTCAAGTTATGGTGTCTGCCGTGGAGACCAGAGATCCCTATACTGCCGGTCACCAGATCCGGTCCGCAGACCTTGCCCGTGCCATCGCCACTGAGATTGGATTACCTCAGGATAGAATCGAAGGCATCCGCATGGCGGGTTCCATTCATGACATCGGGAAGCTATCCATACCCGCGGAGATATTGTCCAAACCGACAAAACTGTCTGAGATCGAGTTTTCCCTGATTAAAGAACATGCCCGTAAAGGATTCGAGCTGCTGAAGGATGTAGAATCCCCCTGGCCCCTGGCAGAGATTGTCTACCAGCATCATGAACGGATGGATGGTTCGGGCTATCCAAGAAATCTGAAGGGGGATGACATTCTTATGGAGGCCCGCATTCTGGCCGTTGCCGATGTGGTGGAAGCCATGGCCTCCCATCGGCCCTATCGCCCCGGCCTGGGCATTGATGCGGCTCTGGCGGAAGTTACTGCACAGCGTGGCGTCCTCTACGACGCGGAGGCAGTGGATGCCTGTCTGCGCCTCTTCCGGGATAAAGGCTTCACTTTTTCATAATCCCGGGAGGGTATAAATCAATGATGAAGGGTCCAAGAAGGAAAGAAACTAAAACAACAAGAGATATTATTTCGTTGAAGTGAAGTTCGATTTGAGTATCAAACGCTGGTCCGTTTTTTGAACAAAAACAACCGTCAACGGCCTGCACGTCACGTGCATTCCTCAGAATGTTTGCGTATGAATCCTTCACTATTTCGGATCAGCCACGATACAATGCAGGATC
>JBAWYD010000071.1:0-12355 GCA_037143735.1 Deltaproteobacteria bacterium | reverse complement strand
AACTGATTTCGTGAAGTTTCATGAAGTTTCGTGGTAAAAACCTGAAGTTATAGGACGAGAAAGGTGTCGATATCCAAGTGGTGCTCAATAATTTGATGTCGGGGCGCAACCAGCAGTTTGTCCGCTATCTCCTTGTCGGCGGCTGGAACACGGTGTTCGGCATGGCCGTTTATGCCGGCCTTTATCGGTGGTTGGGGGAGCACGCCCACTATCTTGTGTTGCTCGTTCCCTCCAATATCCTGGCCGTCACCAACGCATACGTCTGCTACAAGCTGTTTGTTTTCAAGACGCGGGGCAACATTCTGCGCGAGTATTTCCGCTGCTATGCCGTCTATGGGGGCATCCTGCTCGCCGGAGCCGCCTTGATGTTCGTGCTGGTCGACCGGCTGGGCATGCCGCCTACCGCCGCTAATTGCGTGTGCATATTGATAACCACCCTTGTGAGTTATTTTGCACACCGGAACTTTTCTTTCGCGAAACAGGAGCCGGACGAACAAGCGTTTTCATCCCAAAACCAAGTTAAGCCTTCGGTATGTACCCGACCATTGGATAGGGCACCAATCGGCCATCGGGAAGTGCACCACTTTGAGGCATGATTTCTTCCGCCCGGGAAGCGGGTCGTGGGCATGAGGGATCGGGCCGTTCATGGAGGGCAGCCTGTGCAGCGTAAAGGAGGGCCGCCAGCCATCGCTCTGGTCACGAGGTTCTCGAACTCTTGCCGCACCAATCCCCGAACCGCGCCAGACTCCGTCACGGCGTGGGGGCCGCTGCGCCTTTTCACGACTTCCGGTGGGTCACGGACCTGCCGTTCGGCCAAGGCAGAACGCCGGGCGTAAGCTCGACAACGTGCAGTTAAAATGTTAATTTTAAGGCAAATCAAGGAGAACTTTTTCCGGTTTTTAAACACACAGGGCGCTTGTTCATTTTATGTTAGAACGAAACAACATGAACACATCGAGCACAGGCAAAGAAATTCAGGCTCTTCAGAGAATTCGTAAAGAATGCGCGATAACCATGCTGAATCTTTATCATCGTGCTCACGCAGGACACATCGGCACTTCCCTCAGTTGCTTAGAAATTATGGTCGATTTATGCTTTAACCGAATGAATCAAGAAGATTATCTCATTCTGTCAAAAGGGCACGCTGCGGCAGGATTGTATACTGTTTTGTCAAAATCAGGGCGCTTAGACGAACAAGAATTACAGACCTTTTATGCTGATGGCACACGTCTTGGTGCACACCCCCCCTGTAACGGAGAGATACCATCCATACCTTTTGGAACAGGAAGCCTTGGTCACGGATTGTCTTTGGCATCGGGCATGGTGCTTTCGCAACGATTCACAAACCGACAATTCCAGGCCTATTGCATACTTTCCGACGGCGACTGCAACGAAGGTTCTACCTGGGAGGCAGCCTTGTTCGCTGCGCACCACGGATTGTCAAGGCTAACAGTCGTTGTAGACGCCAACGGCTTGCAGGGGTTCGGTTTGACAAAGGACATTTGTGACCTTGAACCCTTAGCTAGCAAATGGGAATCATTTGGTTTCGCAGTTGCATCGGCACTAGATGGAAATTCGTTTCTGTCCTTGAAGGGTGCCTACCAAGCGCTTGAGCATGCTGATTGCAATAAGCCCAGATGCATTATTGCTCGCACAACAAAAGGCCACGGCGTCTCCTATATGGAAGATCGTATGGAATGGCATTACCTTCCCATGAACGAAACGCAATATCAGCAAGCAATCCGTGAAACGGAGGGTTGCCATGCGTAAGGAATTCGCGGCATGGATGGCCGTGTACGGCAACACGCATACGTGCAGCATATTTCTCGCCGGCGACCTCGGTTACTTGGCTCTTGAGTCTGTCCGAGAGGCGATGAACAACCGTTTCATCAATGTGGGCGTCTCTGAACAAAATATGATTTCTGTCGCAGCGGGGTTTGCCCAACAAGGATTGAGTCCCTTCTGTTATAGTATTGCGCCTTTCTTGGTTTTCCGTCCATTCGAGCAAATTCGTCTGGATGTGTGCCTTCACAACCTAGATGTGAAACTCATTGGCAATGGCGGGGGATACGGTTATGGGATCATGGGTGCCACCCATCACGCCATAGAGGATTTAGCAGCTCTCAGCGCGTTGCAGAACATGCGGTGTTACATCCCCTTCTGCAACGAGGATGTTCCTACAGTATGTGCCGCCATGGTGGAACGCACGGGGCCTGCATATTTGCGCTTGGGCTACGGCAATTCCCGACAAAATCTTTCCCTGTCGCAACCGTATGCTCCTGTCCGCCAACTCAGGGCTGGCACCTCGCTGACTATCGTTGGCTGTGGCCCTGTGCTCTTGAACGCTGTTGACGCGAGCGCTCTAACAACGATCACGGCAGATATCTTTGCGGTGTCTGAACTCCCCGTGACGGAGTGGTTCCCCATTGGTGAAAGTATAAAGAGAACAGGCCATCTGCTCATTGTAGAAGAGCATGTTAGGCGGGGCGGCTTAGGTGAGGCTCTTGCTATCTGGATGATCGAGCAAGGCATGGCAGCAAAGGTTATCCACCGTTATGCAACGGGCTATCCAAACGGCAGATATGGAAGCCAATCCTACCACCAGCAACTATGTGGACTAGACACAGCAACCTTACAAAAGAGTATCCAGGACTTATTTCATGCCTGACAAAAAAACATTGTTCATAAATACACTGACGGAACAGGACAAGTCCGAGATCCTTAAGTTGCAAGGCCCCATATTGATCGTTGGTGCTTCTGGATTTATTGGTTCCAATCTCTTTTTTGCACTTGCCCTTGTTCGAAACGACGTTTATGGCGCATCCCCGCAGATTGACCGAAACTGGAGGCTTCTGCACTGGATCACAGAGGATAAGAGGGAGCACTTCATCTCGCTTGACATCACCTCCCCTCAAGACGTCAGAGACTGTATTGAGAAACTCAAGCCGCGGACGGTTTTTAATCTTTCTGCGCATGGTGCCTATGAACGCCAACATGATGGCTACCGCATCCACCAAGTCAACTACATCGGCACGTTTAACCTCATGCAGACGCTATTCGAGAAGGGGTGCCAAGCCTTTGTCCAAGCAGGGACATCATCCGAATATGGACTGAACTGCGAGGCTCCTTCGGAAGATTCGGCGTTATGCCCTAATAGCGACTATGCTGTATCAAAAGGAGCAACCTCGCTTCTCATATCGTTCTTTGGGCAGATCAAAGGATTGCCCTGCGTAAATCTGAGACTCTACTCCGTCTATGGCCCATGGGAAGAACGCGACCGACTGATTCCCCGGATTGTTTCAGCAGGCATGAAAGGTGATTATCCGCCATTGGTGAATCCACACATCTCTCGTGATTTTGTCTATATTGATGATTGCATACGGGCGTTTATCAAAGCCGCATTAACGATTTGCCAAAAAGAGCCTGGTCTCTCGATCAACATTGCAACAGGCAAGAAGACAACTCTTGCGGATGTTGCATTGACAGCGAAAACCCTGTTCCAGATTCCCGACATGCCGATGTTTGGAAACATGCCCAATCGGCGGTGGGATCTTGCGAATTGGTATGGGAACAATACGCGTGCAAAAGAAAAGATGTCGTGGGAGCCAAGCGTCTCCTTTGCTGATGGTCTCCGCCTCTGCGCACAATGGGAGGATGCAGCAAAAGACGCAATCACATTTGGCGCAGTCCCTGAATCCACTAAGAAAGTGTCTGCCATTATCGCCTGCTATCGGGATCATCAGGCCATACCGATTATGCATGCCCGCCTGACGAAGATGTTTCAGGAACAGGGAGTAGGCTATGAGATTATCTTTGTCAACGATCACTCCCCGACCGAAGACGAGATGGTCATCCGTGGGCTCTGCGAAACAGATCCCCATGTCATCGGCATCTCGCATTCGAGGAACTTTGGTTCACAATCGGCTTTCCTGAGTGGCATGGAAATTTCAACGGGTGATGCTGTTGTGTTGTTAGATGGCGACCTTCAGGATCCCCCTGAAATCATTCCTGGGTTTATCGCAAAGTGGAATGAGGGGCATGAGATTGTTTATGGTATTCGCACAAAGCGTGAAGCGGCCTGGTATATGCAGATCGCCTATAAGCTCTTCTATCGGTTATTCCGATCTCTATCCGATTTCGCTATCCCCGTCGATGCCGGCGATTTTTCGCTCATAGATCGTAAGGTCATTGAACATCTCATTCGTTTTCCTGAAAAAGATGTTTTTCTGCGCGGACTTCGCGCTTGGGTCGGATTTCGGCAAACAGGTGTACCGTATGTACGTCCAGCGCGGATGTTTGGCGCAACCACAAACAACATGATGAAAAACATTTGGTGGACCAAGAAGGCCATTTTCTCCTTTAGTGTAAAGCCGCTTGAGTATATCCAGAAATTAGGTCTCGTCTTGTTTTTGCTCAGTATTGGTCTGGCCGCATTCTATTTGATCCACTATTGCTTCAATCCTCCTTTAGGTGCACAGGGAATTACGACTGTAATTTTGATCGTACTTGGGCTGGGAGGAATGCAACTGTTCTCATTAAGCATCCTTGGAGATTATTTGGGGAAAGTACTCGAGGAAGTAAAAAATCGGCCACGGTTTATTCGTTCGCAGATCTTTACCGCGCATGAAACAATTGACACACAAGAAGGTTTGTCTGCTTTTGTACAACAAGTAAAGGAGAATGTCCGTGGCAAGTATCGTTGATAATCGTGGATACAGCCAAGGATTCGCATTAAGTCAGGCATTGACGATTCGCACACGAAGACGTGTGCAAGCGATGCTTGACGAAATGGATGTGTCGTCACCGCGGACGATTCTTGAGTTGGGGTGTGGAACAGGTGAGGCGAGTTATTTACTTTCAACTTTGACAACAGCGGACGTTATCGGCGTTGATTTGTGCGAGTCCTTTATTCAGTCCGCTCGGGAGAATTATGACCGGCCCAACCTGAAGTTCATCGCGATGGATTTACTGCTGGAAGATGTTGCTGACAGATTCACTGGAAAAATTGATTATATTGTTGGTAATGGCATCTTGCATCACTTGCGCGCTGACTTGCCGCAAGCGCTTTTGCGACTCAATCAGCTCCTTTCCCATGGAGGAAGGTTTATTTTTTGGGAGCCGAATCTAGCCAATCCTTATCTGTTTTTTATTTTTAGATTTGAAAAGCTTCGTCGTTTAGCCAGACTTGAGCCAAACGAAATGGCCTTCTATTGCAGGGAGTTGGTTCGCGTATTTGAGTCAATCGGTTTGACTCAAATACACGCATCGTGCCGTGATTTTCTTCTTCCAAACACCCCAGGCATGCTTATTAAGCCTGCCATTTGGCTTGGTGCTGTAATGGAGCGGATACCATGCATGTCCTCTCTAGCCCAATCAATATTTATCGTTGGCACGAAACAATAGAGGAGAGGTTTTTATGTGCCCTGAAACCAAACCGAGAACCATATTGTTCGCCACTCTTGCGTTTTTTGGTATGTTACTATTTATATGTGCAAGCTTTTATTCGGCAAGTAAAATTCCGCTGCCAGGCAGAGATGAAGCGCACCTTGTTGAGATGGGGCATAACTTTCTCGACAGCAAGGTTCAGCAGGCTTCGATTTTAACCGAAGACAATGGTGTTTTCACTAAACATTTCTATTACATGGGCTCCGTATTGCAAGACGTGTCATACCGGGTGCTTGGATTTCGTGGGCCGCGGATAATGGCGGTTACGGCTTTCCTGATTTCTTCAATGCTCTGTTGTCTCTGGCTCTTAAAACGCGGGATCGAACACAAAACCGCTGTCTTCTTTTCTCTTGTGTTTCTGCTTCATCCCCTGATTATGCAAAGTGCTAGAACTCGTCTTGACGCATGGACATTTATCCCGTGTTTTGCCATATTGTCTTTAATTACTACTGCAAAAGCTTTGCCAGATAAAAATCTCCCGTATCGTTTTTTTATCATCGGCATTTTGGCGGCGAGTTCACTTTTCGTCTGGCCGATATCTTTTTTGTTTTTCTTTGTCTATCTATATGAACTCCTTACCATCCGAAAAGAATCACCTCTCATCCGTCTGCGGCTTTACTCAATTCTTATAGTCTTAATTCTCGGTTGTGTTGCCGGGTGTTTTCTGTTTCTCACTCCTGTTTTGGGCAACCTTCAAGAAGCCCTGCAGTCATTCAACTCTCACAGAAGCGTGGCCTACGCCCCCCTCACGGGGAGAGAGAACCTTATGCTGTTAATCCACTGCGCTTTATCTTGCCTTGTACGGGAATGCTTACGTGAGCCTTTATTTATGATTTTGGCAGCAACAGGAATATTTGTTTTCATTAAAAATCGAGATTTCAATCTTGTTATTTGCGCTTCCTTGTCTTTCTTAACTGCATTTGCTTCAGATCTTTATATTTTTCGTTTTTTATATCTGATGCCTTTTTTGCTGTTGTTTGCCATGTATGGTTTTGTCGCTCTAAGAAATCGAATTCCCATGATCGCTTATGCCTTTTTATGCCTCATGCTTTCCTGCCAACTCTTATCCAGCATAATTATTCCGGCGACCGTTACGGCCATGTTAAAGGGGCGGTCACATGATAGGCTCACAAGAAAAATGGAGTCCATTGTTGGTAGAGACAAATGTGTTTATTCTCAAACGTTTCAAACATATTATGTGGGAAGAGATTTGAAATGGAACAATTCTCGTTATTTTATGGAGAACCTTATTTTTGACGACAAAAAACACGCTGATTTATTGGACAAAGTGGACTATATTGTTGATTCCATAAACCCCTTGCCCTACTTTGCCGATGAGGAAGGATTTTCGCTGTATCACATCTTGCGTGATTATGCGATTTATTCAGCCCGACAGGAAATAAAAGCCACCAACAAGTCGTTCTTTGCCCGAATGGGAACTGCGTTTGCCGGCAAACCCTCTTCTCCCGAAGATCAAAAGAAACTCGAGCAGAAGTTTAGCGATGCGGGATTTGAGAAGACGCATTTCATTGATATGTCTACGCCTATCTCTGTCTACCCTCTCTGGCAACAATGGATTGTCAAACGCTTGGGGGTCAACCCCGATTACGACAATTTCATCATCTGGACACGAAAGCAGAAAAGGGAGACTGCCTTTCCTGGTTAACTGCAAAACCAACACGTGGTGTGAGGAAATTATGCCGTATTTAAGCCAGTCAAGATTCCCGGGACTTTGGAAACTATTTCAATTAACGATTGGAGGGACTGTCGACAAAAGAAAACTGTGTTTATTGAAATATTCCGGCCAAAAGAAGGTGTTGGAAGTTGGCTGTTCTTTGGGAAATATCGCGCCTGCCTTTATCGACAAGAATGTTGAATATACCGGGATTGATACAGATCCCGTGGCAATTGAATATGCCAAGAAAGATTTCAGAAAACACGGCAGCTTCAATTTTATTTGTAATGATTTAAGAACATATGTAGAAAAGACAAAGACCACTTATGATTATATTTTGTTTGCGGGAGTATTGCACCACATTGATGATACATTGTCCAAAGAGCTGATTTCCGCAGCCAAGAAACTTCTTGCCGAAAACGGCATAATTGTGATTGTGGATCCACTGCTGCCGGACGAAAAGGATAATTGGTTCATACATGTTTTTATGAGTGTGTTTGAACAGGGACAACATTTGAGAAGGGAAGAAAAACTGCAAGAGCTACTTGAATCTCTGCCCGGGCTTAAATGTACGGAAAGCGAAAGTCACTATCAAGCCGCAACGCCCTTTTCGTTTCCTTACAGCTGCAGATTTGGGATTCATGTTTTAAAAGCTATTCCTTCACATGCCGCCAACGGTAAAGATGAATCACAAACCAGATAAACACGCCTACTGTCGTCAGGAAACTGACAAGGACAAAAGGGAGTTTCCATCTGAGCTTCAAAGTTATCTCTGACGTGCCGGCAGGAAGTTCAATTGCTGCCCACTGCCCATTCACTTGCCCGACAGGCACTTCTTTTCCGTTCACCGTCGCAACCAATTTGTCTTGATACTGTTCGTTGAAAACCAGCAAAGATGGGCGCTGAACACTTTCAATTCGTCCACGCGTAACAAAAACGCCTCGCTGACGTCGCATGGCGTCAAACTGGATCGCCCTTGACGGCACAGAAACAGCGTTGTTGCTAACAGAGGACATCGGCAATGATGCAACAGGAACCCCCATCGTATACGATTGTTGCAAAGCAATTGTTTGCTGATCTCCCTTAACATCACCGCGCCAAGACTCATACAAAGCTGGCAACGGCTCATAGCCTTTAACTTCCGCCAAGACAAAACTGCTTTCTTGCGGAGAGATACTCCGAACCATTCTATTGTTTTGAAGCTGAAAATCACCAAGCACAGAAACGGTTCCCTGTTGCACAAAAGGCGTGATGTTCTTTCTGGGCAGCAAGACAAAACGCACCCCTTTCATCTCCCAATATTTTAAAGGCTCATTCTGATATCTTTCAAACAAAGCGCGTTGCACAGGATCTTGCGCAGAGGGTGCCATATTAGGATAGCCATGTAGCCGCAGGGACGCGCTAAACCAATCCTCCTGCTCACCGCCTGACGTGACATAATTCATCACGTTCGCGGGCCGCTTGCCCGTCCGAGACTTCATCGCATGAACAACAGGATTCATTGCATGATGCGGCCCGACATCGACTGCCATTACATATCGTCGCGCAACGACCGCTTGATCGACCGTCCCTATTGCAATCACAGCGCCTAAGATAACTAAGGCTGTAACTTTAGTTTTTTCACCACCTGTAACAACACAGCAACTGTAACGACGAGAACCCGTTATTCCCCTGTTTGCGCTGTGTCCGTTGCGACCAATGTTCTTGCCATTCTTATCCCCCACATCCCACATCACCCGCGCAAACCAAAAGAGCAACCCCCCCACAACCATCGTAATCAAAATAGCTCTCGCAATATTTGCCAAGGCATACTGGACCAGAATTGAGGCAACATTTCCCAACCCAAGGCCACTTATATATTGGTTCAAGGATCCAGAACCCGCTGAAACCGCCAACCATAATCCAGCAAGACAAACGACAAACACAACGCAAATATGCCAAGCTTTCCTTCGAACATCTGTTGCACCCTGCCGAAGCAACGCCTCAATTCCAAAACCAGCCAGCATAACAACTGTCATTTCCGCAACATGCAGGTATTTAACCGGGCACCGCATCGTTTTCATAAAGGGCAAACACTGATAAACGAGATTGTAAAACGGTGTATACCGCCCCATCGCAACAATCACAATCACGACAGAAGCCACGGTCCAGAATGGAACATCGCGAAAGCAGGAGCATGCGGTATACAGCCTGCTCTCTTCATCATTCAGTAATACACCTGCTTCAGACGTGTGTTCTGACGCCTGCACCTTGCACCTTCTTGCTCCTCGTGACCTGATGTCACTCCACCATCCCACAACTCCGAATAGTGCAAACAACACCGTAACCAGTCCAATATACACCGTGTGCTGCCGATAATTGGGCATCATGCGCCCCGCCTGGAAATGATACGGTTGACCCAAGCGTCCCCAATAAGGACAGGGCAGTTTGAAGGATGCGTCGCCAAAAACTCCTGGCACAATGAACTCCAATACGTCCTCTGGCGGTAAACTCCAGTTCGTGGAAAAAATCCAACGCTCAAACTTTCTCTGCGCCTCAACTTTTCGGTCGTTTTCTTGAAGACTCTCTTTAGGCAAGATTGAAGCCTCATTAAATTGTTTTTCGCGCGCTGCCACTGCACCTGTAAGTTGGTTATGCATCTGCAGAAATCCGATCAGCAATATAACAACCGCTGAAACAGCAAACCGAGGATAGACATGAAAAAGAAAACTGAACGACTTTTGTTTACGCCATTCCCAATATGTTATCCAGAGAATATATGACACAAGTAGAAACATGAAAAGCATCCATACGTCTGCCTGAGGCATAGCCCATGTCACCGTTGCACCCAACAGAGCGAAATAGTAGAGCCGTCGTGTTTCGAAGCATCGATTAACAAGGGCAAAAGGTAAAACAACATAACACCAGGTCAAAAAAGTCGTTCCGTGTCCCGCGCTAAACAAGGTGAACATATACCCGATGAAGCCAAAAAACAACCCGGCCCCATACGCCGCTAATCTGGACAACTGTTGCGTTCGCAAATAATAAGCCAGCGAAAGTGCCGCAATAAATGGTGGTGTCATCCAGAAGAGTTCTGTCCAATACAAAGAATATGCAGCCAAGCCAACTGGCAACGTTGGAGAAAGAAACGTAACATCACCTGACAACAGCCGCTCGAAAAAATCAACCAGCCACCACTCATTAAAAAGGTTCGGAGAATCAGATGCCGGTAAGGTTTTTGTAAGCGGCAGGACCGGCCAAAACACATACGCCATGCACGACCAGAACAATCCAATAAACAGCACCAGCGAAACCACGGATGGACGGCGCATCATCTGAAGTATTGTTTGTCGCGTAGACATACTGTAGATACCTTTCTTAGCTTAATGTGGCGCACTCACGCTTCACCTTTCTTACATGGCGTATCCGTAGGGTACAAAAAAGAACCTGCTGACTCAAATGCCATTTATTTCAGCGACCGGTTCCGTTGATTTTTCAAGACTGTAAACGACGGATATTCCCATGCAAAAATTAAACGACGAAGCCGGCCCATCAGCCGTGAAGTGTCATCAGAGGGCATAGAGACTTCAGCAACAGGTAGAAAACCTTCTTCTCGAAGATAAAGATTTTCTGCCTTCGTAAGCGGTACGCGGTCATTATCCTCGGTTAATCCGTCACTTCTTTCTTGAACAAGAATATAATCCATGCTCGCCAGAAATTGAACAGCTTCACGCTGGAGAATGTATTTCGGATGTTTGGGTAAGAACGAGTAAAGATGCCAGCCCAGTTCACGTCCCACAAAGTAAGGTTGCCACGAGAAGATATAAACACGTTTGGCCTCTTTGCCGATGACGGATTCTAACTTGCTAACCATCCAAGCCATATCCTGCCCGGCACCCTTGTTCGCAGCAATCAGATTCAAGCCAACAACACTGACACCAAAACCAAATAGCAACGCCAGACAACTATAAACCTTAACAATATTGCAGAAAAGTCTAACTTTCCCGCATTTTTTTAGACTTGAGTCCAATCCTGCCGCAGCAAAAAAAACTCCGAAAGGAAGCAGATAGATCATGCGAAAGCAATAAACATTCGTTGCAATGACAACGAGTCCTGTCGACAGAAAAAGTATTGCGAAAACTTTGTTCCTGCAAAAACAAGAAACGAGTCCAATCGCCGTTAGCAACCATAGGAAAGGCGCGCGGGCGAGTAATAAGGCAAAAACCCGAAGATGTGTAATAGAAGCGGTCGCATACCACATTACGCCAGGTGAACGAGTGGTTGCGCCAGAAGACGCTTGCAACGCGACAAAATCAGGATGGCCAAGAAATTGCTGGGCAAGCCTTGGGATGTCATCATGAAATGGAATAACCAAGAAAACAAAAAGCCCCGCAAACACCCCGACGACGAAAAACCCAATCCGTCTGAAAAAATCATCCCTAGACCACTTTTCTTGTTGCGCCAAAACAAGAAATTCCGCAATAATTAAAGTCCAGTTGAATATAGCCGCGAACCAATAAATAAGTTGGAAAGCCATAAGCAGGCCAACCCATGCACATTGCCTATCCTGCGATCTCGCTGATTTAAACGCCATTGACGCAACCTGCAATGCGCAAAAAAACGTCATCGCAAGAACCCACATATCTGGACGATAAAAATGCGCGCTCCGTGTAATGTGAATTTCCGTGCAGAACAGCAAAGCCACGCATCCTGCAATCCACATCGAATAGCCTTTCTTGCATAACCAACGGCAACAAAGCAAGGTCGCAACTAACAAACCTAGAATTGAAAAAACACGATGAGCCCAAAAGACCCCTGTTGTCCGATAAATTAATTCGGTGACTGCCCCGCTCAGGTAAGTCGGAAAAAGGGCAGGCCTTATTTCTGCCGCGCTTGAACGGGGGCTCAATATAATTGACCAGTCCGTGTCTCGCTCGAAGACCGCACACCGGCCCAGTTCAAGCAGGTGAACCTCATCTCCCCACGGTGCGGGATAGGTCCGGACGGTTGAAACATGACACAGACAGACAACCGTCAGCAAAAGCCCAAACAAAAGGAAGGGCAGAAACGTTTTCGTTCTGGTTTCAAAACAAACCATGCTCGCCTCCGACCTTTCTTAGAAACTCGCCAACAGCCCAGCACATGAACGGAAAAACACGTACCGTTCCACATTTATGAAAAGTATGATTATGGGAGACGGGCTAACCGGACTTTCGCTATTCGACCCTGAAAACAGGTTTTTTAGGGGTGCTGGTC
>JBAWYD010000070.1:0-12380 GCA_037143735.1 Deltaproteobacteria bacterium | reverse complement strand
TCCGTTTCCGTCAATGAATTGCCTTCCAGGGCATTGCTTGAATAGGTCATGCCGATCCGGAAATATTCCCGGATCTGTTTGATCGTGTGAGCATCCATCGGCCTGTGGGCGTCGATCTTTGCTTTTAATGTGTCAATTTTATTCAGTACGTCTTTCATCATATCGCCTTTCATGAAGCGTTTGCCGTTGCCGTTTCCTGATCCTTGTTCTTCGCCGCTTGTTCAATAATGTTCCCGGCCAATGAGGAATATATCATAAAAAATAGCCTAATACGCTCTTAATATTTAACTGTTTTTTGTCATTTGCCAGGTTCTGCTTGACATTGATCGCACTTTTGGTGGATTAAAAGGCATTCGCTTACAAAGGAGATACGCATGGGTCTTGCGAATACGAAGTGGAAGTTAGTGTGCTGGATTGTTGCCTGCCAGCTTGGCTTTCTTTCCGCTCCACTTCCACTTCAGGCAGAAAAGACAACAATACCGGTAACAGAGCAAAAGGCTTCTGCTACGGTGGATAAGCCAGAAGGCGTGGTGGGGACAGCCCGTTACTACAACAAACGGTACAACGACAGAAGAACCAGTTCGGGCGAGACCTATAACCCGCATAAGCTGACGGCGGCCCATCCGACACTTCCTTTTGGTACAAGGGTAAAGGTGGAGAATCTGGCCAATAAACGATCGGTGGTGGTGACCGTCAACGATCGCTGCCGCAAACGCAGTTTTGAATTCATCGATTTGTCGCGTGCGGCGGCACGTGAACTGGGTTTCCGTGGCATGGGGACGGCGCGTGTGCGGATCATCACATTGTATTGAAGCTGCGTTTTCAGAGAGTTATAACACCGCGACAGGAACCAATTATTTGTTCACGATACCGAATCACAATTTTGCGAACGGGGCCGGAAAATTTTTTATTGATAATGACGTGGGTTAGTGATATGGAACGCAGCATCCGCATCGGTAACCTTGAAACGCTGAAACAAACTGCTGGGGGATCGTTCAATGGTAGGACAGCGGACTCTGACTCCGTCGATCAAGGTTCAAATCCTTGTCCCCCAGCCATAAATAAGGGGCTTCTGCAAAGGAAGCACTTAACGCGGTTTAACACAATAAGACGTGAATTTACCGTGTGGGGGCATTACCCTTTTCCGCGATTTTAGCCCAAGAATCCCTCAAAGTAACCGTTCGGTTGAATACGGGGCCTTTGTCTGAAGAAGCGACGGAATCCATACAGAAATAGCCAACCCTCTCAAACTGGAACCGACTCCCCGGCGCCGCATCCGACAGGCTCGGCTCCAACCTGCATGAGTCAAGAGTTTCCAGCGATTTCGGATTCAGAGCCGCCGTTAAAGCGGAGCCTTCCTTCAGAGGATTGGCGACGTGGAAGAGACGGTCGTAAAGGCGCACTTCCGCCGGAAGTGAATGCGCCGCCGATACCCAGTGGATGGTTGCATCGACCTTCCTGCCGTCGGGGGCAAACCCGCTTCGCGTCTCCGGGTCATAGGTGCAGTGCAGTTCGACCACGTCGCCCGTAACGGGGTCTTTAACGACGCTTGCGCACTTTATAAAGTACCCGTAGCGAAGACGGACTTCTCTGCCGGGAGCCAGACGGTAAAACTTCCTGGGCGGATTCTCCATGAAATCATCCCTCTCCATGTAGAGCACGCGGGAAAAGGGAACTTTTCGGGAGCCCATCGCGGCATTCTGGGGATGATAAGGACACTCCATCTCCTCGACCCGGCCTTCAGGGTAGTTGTCGATAACCACACGCAACGGCCTGAGCACTGCCATGACGCGCGGAGCTTTCTCATTCAGGTCGTCCCGGACACAGTGCTCAAGAAGGGCAATATCGATGATGCTGTCGTTCTTGGCGACGCCGATACGATCACAGAACGTGCGGATCGCTTCGGAGGTGTAGCCCCGTCTCCGCATGCCCGCCAGGGTGGGCATCTGCGGATCATCCCATCCGCTCACAATCCCTTTTTCCACCAGTTCGATCAGCTTTCGTTTGCTCAAAATCGTGAAACTGAGGTTGAGACGGGCAAACTCGATCTGCTGAGGATGACATTCCACGCTCAATTCATCGAGAAACCAATCATAAAGGGGCCGATTGTTTTCAAACTCCAGGGTGCAAATGGAATGGGTGATTTTCTCTATGGAGTCGGAGAGACAATGGGCAAAATCGTACATGGGATAGATGCACCACGTATCACCGGTTCGATAGTGGGCTTCTTTTTTTATCCGGAAAATGACGGGATCACGCATGGTGATATTGGGAGATGCCATGTCAATTTTGGCCCGAAGGACATGGGTTCCTTCCTCAAAGTCTCCGGCCCGCATACGTTCAAACAAGTCGAGGCTTTCTTCCACGGATCTGCTGCGGTAGGGGCTTTCTATTCCCGGTTCCGTCAGGGTTCCCCGGTACTCCCTTATCTCATCGGCGCTCAGGCTGCAAACGTAGGCCTTTCCCTTCCCGATAAGCTGCAGCGCGTACTGGTATAGTGTCTCATAGTAATCAGAGGCATAATACAAACGATCTTCCCAGTCAAAACCAAGCCATTTCACATCCCTGATGATCGAATCAACATATTCCATGCTTTCCCCGCTCGGATCCGTGTCATCCATTCGTAAATTACAGGCGCCGCCATATTGGCCGGCGATACCGAAATTGAGGCAGACGGACTTGGCGTGTCCGATATGGAGATATCCATTCGGTTCGGGCGGAAACCGGGTGGCCACGCGCCCCTGATGCTTGCCGGCTTTCAAGTCTTCATCAACAATATCCCTGATAAAATCAGACATCTTATCCTCTCTCTCCTCCTCGAAATCAACGAAAAATAGATGTTTTCTTCATTATTACTACATGTTACGTAAAAGTTCCGCCCCTTTCCATGTTTCAGCTCAGACCATGCTGACAATCTCTTACATGCGCCCTTCTATTTTCTTTTTCGTCAGCCACGTGTTGAACATGTCAATGTAGATATAGAAGACCGGCGTAATATACATGGTTAAAAACTGGGAAAACAAGAGACCGCCGACGACGGCAATGCCCAGGGACTGCCTTGACTCGCCGCCGGCGCCCAACCCCAGCGCAATGGGCAACGTTCCGAAGAGAGCCGCCATGGTCGTCATCATGATGGGACGGAAACGCACGAGACAGGCGTGATGGATGGATTCTGTCGCGCTCTTTTCTTCCGACCGTTCCGTTTCCAGGGCGAAGTCGATCATCATGATGCCGTTCTTCTTCACGAGTCCAACGAGCATGATGATTCCCACAAAGGCATAGAGATCGAGTTCCTTCCCGAATAGTTTCAGGGCAACCAGCGCCCCGAAACCTGCGAGAGGAAGCGCCGAGAGAATCGTGATGGGGTGGAGATAGCTCTCATAGAGAATCCCAAGAACCATGTAAATCACCAAAATGGTCACGACAAGCAGAAACCCGAGACTGGCGAAGGACGATTGAAATGCCTGGGCGGCGCCCTCAAAACTTGTCGTGATATTGGCCGGCAACACCTGGGCAGCCAGTTTCTGGATCTGATCCGTGGCCGGTCCGATGGAATAACCGGGCTTGAGATTGAAGGAAACGGTGGTTGCCGGGCGCTGCCCGAGATGATTGACAGACAGGGGGCCCAGGGTCTTTTTCACCGTGGCGATGGTGTTCAGGGGAACGAGTTTCCCCGTGGTTGATTTGATGAACAGGAGGTTCAGGATATCCGGATAGGCCGTGTACCTGTCTTCCAATTCGAGATTCACGTCATACTGGGTGGTGGCCGCATAGATCGTGCTGACCTTGCCGCCGCTGAAGGCATAGGCCAGGGCGTTTTCGATCTGCTGGGCCGTAAGTCCCAGGGCAGAAGCCTTGTCCCGGTCGATGGCAATTTCCATCTTCTGGCTCCGGAAGTTCAGGTCGCTGCTCACATCCGTCATTCCCGGCAGTTCCCGGATCCGTTGCTCGAAATCTTTTCCGTATGCGTAGAGGATCTGCAGGTCATCGGCCTGCAGGACAAACTGGTAGAGGGCGTTGGACTGTTTCCCTCCGATTTCGATGGGGGGCGGATTCATGGGAAAGGCCAGCAGACCGGGGACGCTGTTCATGGGAGCTCGAAGCCGGTTGATGATCTGATCAAGATGGGCCTTACGTTTCTTGCTTTCGACGCATCGGGCAAAGAGGAATCCCTGATTGTTGTTCGGCACCGCAGCGACGGATACAAGGGTATCCACGTCAGGGTCGGCGATGATGATTTTATTGAGAACCTCCTGGTGGGCGGCCATGTCGGTATAGGAGATGTGATCCGCCGCCATGGTATAGCATATGAAAAAATTCCGGTCCTCGCTGGGGATGAAGCCCGTCGGCGTGATCATGAACAGACCGACGCTGGCGCCCATAATGGCCACGGTGATCAGCATGGCGGAAAATCGTCGCCGGATGACGGTCTGCAGCGTCCGGTCATAGAAGGACAGCATCGCGCCAAATACCCGCTCCGACGCCTGGTACAGGCGGCCGCGATTTTTTTCGGCGTCATTTTTCAGGAAACGGCTGCACATCATGGGCGTCAGCGTCAGGGAGATGAATCCGGATATGAGTATGGCAGCGCCGATGCTGATGGCAAACTCATGAAGCACCCGTCCCACAATCCCTCCCAGAAACAGGACCGGGATAAAAACGACAACCAGCGACATGGTCATGGATAAAATGGTGAAACCTATCTCCTTCGAGCCGAGGAGAGAGGCTGTCATGGCATCCTCCCCCTTCTCCATCCGCCGGATGATGTTTTCCATCATGACGATGGCGTCATCGACGACAAAACCCACGGAAAGGACAAGTGCCATCATGGAGATGTTGTTAAGGCTGAAGTTACACAGGTACATGACCGCAAAGGTTCCCACAAGGGAGAGGGGGACGGCGATGGTGGGAATGATCGTGGGCCTGACAGACCGCAGGAAAAGAAAGATCACGATGATGACCAGGGCAATCGTCAAAAGCAGGGTATACTGGACGTCCTTGATGGATTCCCGGATGAAGTCCGTCTGGTCGAACATCAACCGGATTTCGATGCCCGCGGGAATCTGTTCCTGCAACTTAGGCATGATGGCCTTGATCTGGTTTGCCACCTCGACGGCATTTGCCCCTGGCTGTTTGCGAACGGCAAAAACCACTGTTTGAGCGGAATAGTTGTCATCCACATACCAGACGGTCACCTTTTTACTGTCGACGCTGTCGACCCCCCGCCCCACATCCCCGATACGGACGGGATACCCCTTCTGATATGCAATGATGAGGGGGTTGTAGGCATCCGCCTTTTTCAACTGGCCCTGGGGATCGATGGTATAGGACTGGTAGGGTCCGTCAAGCGACCCTCCGGGGATGTTGACGTTTCCGGCGCTGACGGCGTTAGCAACTTCATTGATACCGATACCTTTTGCCGACAGGGCATGGGGGTTCACCTGGACGCGGACGGCGTATTTCTTCCCATACTTGATGACCTCGGAAACCCCGTTGATGGTCGACAGGTTCGGAGAGATAACCGTATCTACATATTCATACATGGTTGTTTCTTTTACGGATTCTCCGATCATGGCAAAAAACATGATGGGCCATTCCGCCGGATTGACCTTCTGGTAAGTAGGCGGAGCGGGCAATGTCGGAAGAACGCCCTGGGCGGCGGTGATCATGGCGTTCACATCCTGGGCGGCGGCGTCGATGTTACGTCCCAGGGAAAACTGCATGACGATGGATGTGGTTCCCTGACCGCTTGTAGAATTCATGGATTCCAGCCCCTGGATGGTGGCAAACTTCTTTTCCAGGGGCGTCGCGACGGTTGCGGCCATGACTTCCGGAGACGCCCCCGGAAGAGAGGCTGATACCTGGATGGTCGGATAATCCATCTGCGGCAGGTCATTGACGGGGAGGTTTCTGTATCCGATGATTCCGAAAAAGAAGAGAGCCATCATGACGAGGCTCGTCATGATGGGACGGCGAATCCAGAGGGCGGAGATGTTCACTTCTTCGCTCCCTCCGCCGTTGCAGTAGGTTGTCCGGTCTGCCCGGGAATGGATGCTTCCAGATTTTCCTTGATTTCGACCTTCCCTCCCGGCCTTACTTTGAGGTGGCCGTCCGTCACCACTGTCTCCCCGGCATTTAATCCTTTAGCGATAATCGACTCCTCGCCCACGTTACGGTCCACCACGACCGGCCTCAGGTCGACCGTCATGTCCGGTTTGACGACAAAGACGAACTGACCCTTCTCGCCCATTTGAACGGCCCTCAAGGGGGCAACAACGGCGCCGGGCTGGACGGTCAGCTGCAGGGCTACATTGACGAACTGACCCGGCCAGAGAAGTCTGTCCGCGTTTGTAAATTCGGCCTTTAACTGGATCATCCCCGTATTCGCATCTACGGTATTGTCGATGAAGACGAGCTTTCCCGTCCGCACCTCGCCCTTGAAATCGGCGGCGGGGCTGACCTTTGCCTGAACGGATCCGGCCTGCATGTATCGTTTCACATCGGACAGGTATTTTTCGGGTACGGAGAACCGGACATAGATCGGAACAATCTGGTTGAGGGTCGCGAGAGCCGTATCGTTGGCTTTGACAATGGCGCCGATGTTGACACTGTAGCCCCCCGTTCGTCCTTCAAAAGGCGCCCGGATGAAGCAGTATTCGAGGTTGAGACGCGCCTCTTCCACCACGGCCTTATCCGATTTGACGGCGGCTTCATAGGCGGCTGCATCGGTCCTGAACTTCTCAGCTTCCGACTTCGAAACGGCCCCCTTTTCAAAAAGAAAGGCATATCTTTTCGCTTCCTGGTCGTTATATTTCATCTGGGCAAGGTTTTTGCCAAGCGCCCCTTCGGCCTGGCGGAGTTTTTCCCGGTAAGACGCCGGATCGACGGTAAAGAGCATCTGACCGTGACGAACATCCTGCCCCTCTTTAAAGTGGGCCTGGAGGAGCTGACCGCCGACACGGGCGTAAATGCTTACGGACTTATACGCTTCCACCGTCCCGATGGCATTGATGACGACGGGCATGTCCTTCTGAACGGCCTTTGCGGCCAAAACCGTCGCCGGTGGAAAGGCATGTTCCGGCGTTTCTTTCTTGCATCCCGCAGGGACGCTCCCGATCAACATGTAAAACAGACAGAAAAAAAATATGAATCGAAAACGGCAACATCTATGGAGATACGCCGTCAAATCATGAGACTGGCCCTTTTCCTTCTTTGAATTCCCTGTTATCATCTGTTCCCCATGGCTTTCTCAATGTTTGCTTTGGATACAATGTATTGATAGACGGCGACGATCTGTGTCAACTTTGCATTGCTGGAAGAGACGGCGGCGTTCATCATGTCGAGGGGCGTTCCCAGACCTGTCCGGTATCTCAGGTTTGCCAGTTCGAGATTTTCCGTTGCCTGTTTCACCTGGATTTCCGCATTGGCGATCGTTTTTCTCGCCTTCCTGAGATCCAGGAAGGCCTTCTTGATGTCCTGCTGGATCGAGAGCTTCAGGGTCGCGATCTTTGCCTCTGTCACCTTGAGATTGGCCGTCTCCTTTTCGACCGCTTTTTTTGTGGACATGCCCTTGAAGAGGTTCCACGACAGGGTTACCCCGGCATTCCAGCCTTGAGACAGAGGACTCTGGCTTCCCGCAAAATCATAGCCGGCGGATGCATCGAGGGAGGGAAAATAATCTTTTTGCGCCGCCTCGACGGCCTTTTCCGCCGAAGCCTTCTGGGTAAGGAGAGATTTCAAGTCCTGCCGGTTTTTATAAGCGTGATCCAGGGCTTCCTGTTCCGTGATCTGATAGGGCTCCGGGGTCAGTGTGTCCTGGATCGTATATTTTGCAGGTCCGTCATAGCCCATGGCATTGTTCAGAGCCACCCACGCATTATCAAGGTCATTTTCCGCATTGATCAGGTTGACTTCGGCGTTGCTTAAATTGACCTCCGCCGTCGTGACATCGTACTTTGGTTTCTTCCCCGCTTCGAAAAAGAGTTTCGCCTGCTCCAACTGTTGCCGGTACTGATCCCGGGACTCCACGTTTACGTCCCGTGTGCGATTCGCCCGGAGCACATTGTAATAGGCAGATTTGACGTTATTTGCGACCGTCGTGATCTGGCTGGCCGTATCGGACTGCGCGGATAGCATGTTCAGCCGGGCCACGTCGACGTTCGCCTCCCGCTTTCCGAAGTCATAAATTTTCTGTTGTACGCCTATATTGTTGCTACTATAGTTGTAACCGTATTGTGTGAGGGGTGTGTTGGGATCACCGAACTTCGTGACGGAATTGTAACTCGTGTAATTCGATCTGACGTCCAGCTGGGGGTAGTAGGACGATCTGGCCTGTCCCAGCAAGGCTTCGTTGACCTGGGCCGTATAGAAGTACTGAAGGATGGACGGTTGGTTCTTGACGGCGATGTCGATGCACTGATCGAGGGTTAAGCGGTCTCCCTCTTTGATGACGGGCTCTGCGGACCATGCGGGAAGACCAGCCGTCAGGACCATGAACATCCCAAATATCAACAAAAAGCGTCTCATTCGACCTTCACTGTATGGATTGTCAGTATTGATGCCCGCCCGTACGGCGGGAAAAATTTATCAGGTATTTACATGGCTTTTTTTCTTCTTTTTTCCTCATCCGTCTCCAGATGACAGCGCTTATATTTCATTCCGCTGCCGCACCAGCAGATATCGTTGCGACCCAGGGAAACCAGAGTCTTTTTTTCATTTTTTATATAACTGAAGAGGCGATCCAGTATCTTCATACAAACCTTTTTATCTCCAATCCCAGGTATTCCCTGCGAAAATATAAAAAACCACCAACACCCTAAAGCGTATAGCGGCTCACTTGCACCCTTAAAAATGTCCGAACCCGGCTTTATTGCACCAGACGACCGGTAACAGATGGGGGGCGACAAATGCAGGCAACTTCTATTACGCCTTTTGATGAATGTCAAGGGTATTTAAGGTATTGGAAGAGAAACCCCACCCCGTAATCCGGCAGGATGGGGCTTCCTATTCCGGGGACAAGAACCTACGCGAGCTCAATCACCAAAGGCGTGGTGTTGGCAATATTATCTGAAACAGGACACCTGCTCTCTATTTCTCTAATAAAAACCTTCTTTTCTTCACTGGACATATCCGAGTCGATATTTAAAGTCACCTTGATACCTGTCATTCCGGCTCTGTTTTCCCTGCTTTTGCCGAGCAATACCTCTGTATCAAATGCCCCTTCAACCTTCATGTCCAAACCATTCAATTTGATTCTCTTCTGGTTTGCAATGATTCTTGCTGCCGTGGCAATGCAACCCGCAAGAGCAGTGAAAAAAAATTCAAGGGGGTTTGGCCCTGCTTCCGTCCCGCCGGCTGCCGCCGGTTGGTCAACATAAATGATACGATCTCCGGCTTTTACTTCAACTTTGAATTTCTCATCCAACTTGGCCTCAATACTGATTGTTTTCATTTTTGCCATTGTACTTCCTCCTGAAATTATTATTCTCTACCACTTCGATATCCTGGAATTGAAGAACGGCGGCCCTGCGTTTAAGCCTCCCTTCCGGTTCAATCCCTTTCTGCCCCGTTTAGACGGTAAGAAGGCCCAAAAGGATACAGTGTTTTTTCAGGGGGGGAGTGGACAAGCGTCGTTTGAAGATGTTATTGACGGGTCGTATTAAAGGGGTTCCGTATCGCTATTTCGGACAGCAGACGAGTTCGTTCCGCTCATCCCGGTAGAGGGTGCACTCGGAGCCGATATCCTTTTTCAGTCTTGCGCGGGCGCGGTGAAGGCGGATTTTGACGGCGTCGAGGCTGAGATCGAGAATATCGGCAATCTCGCGGTTTTTCATTCCTTCAAATTCACTGAGGAGCACAACGACACGTTCGCTTTCAGGCATCCGCTTCATGATGCGGTAGATGCAGGCATTCATATCGCGCTTCATAAGGCCTTTTTCGGCGTCATGCCCTTTTTCATCACTTAAGACGTTTCGCTTACAGTTGACGTCAATGTCATCTAAGGATACTGTCGTCCGGCGTGTCGAAGCGGAACGGCCATGATCCAGCGCGACATTGGTGGCGATACGGTAAATCCAGGTGGCAATGCTTGATTCTCCGCGAAAATTACCCAAACTGCGGCTGACCTTCTCGAACACGATCTGCGTCAAGTCTTCCGCATTATTCTTGCCCACCATGCCGCTCAAATAGTTGAAAATCCGCGGGCGGAATTCGCCGTGAATTTTTTGGAAATCATCCGATGCCATTGCTTTCATCATCACCCGGTTCTTTTCTGAGCCCTTCTCCCAAAAACTTTCATACGACCTCCTTGTGCTTTTTGGGTAATTGTAGGGATTGCCTTCGTTGGATATGTGCCTGTTATGTTCAATTATATTATAATTTTTGATAAGATGTCCATAATTTATTTACCGGCTTTTTTTAAACACGGGGTTTTAGATTGCCTGCGAATCCATATGAAAATTCTCCTTGCCCTCCATCTGGTAGAAATACTTCCCTTCTTATTAAAATAATATTTGCAAAAAGGCCTCCTTTGTGGTCTTATTTGTGAAATTTTTACCAGGATGATGATATGCCCTTAAAAGTGAAAGCATCCTCCCCAACCGATCTGCCATCCTGGGTTGATTCTCGACAGGAGCAGGGGCTCTATTTCTTTACCCGCGAAGAGGCCATCCAGACCCTTCAATTCACTGAGGAAGCCTTCAAGAAGGCCGCAGCAAGACTCGCGAAAAAAAACAGAACCTTGCGCATCCGAAGCGGTTTTTTTGTCATCGTTCCCCTGGAATATCGCGTCACCGGGATATTACCGGCGGAATGGTTTATCGCTGATCTGATGGCCTATCTGAAGCAACCATATTACGTGGGGCTGCTTAGCGCCGCATCCCTTCAGGGCGCTGCGCACCAACAACCTCAACAGTTTCAGGTTGTCACTACGGCGCCTCAACGTGAAGTCCGCAAAAAAGGTCTTGCCATCCGATTTTTCTTCAAGACGAACTTTAACGCAACTCCGGTCACTCATATCAAGGTTCAAACCGGGCATATTTCTGTCTCTTCACCGGAGGCTACGGCCATTGACCTCATCCGTTATGCAAGATCTATTGGAGGGTTGGATCGCGCGATCACTGTTCTTCAAGAACTTGGAGAGTCTATGAACCCCGCCAAGCTGATAGATGCAGTAAAAGCGGAAGGAAATTTGGTCTGTGCGCAAAGACTGGGTTGGCTGATGGAGAAAGCCGGCCACGCAGCACTGATGCTGGATCTGGCCAGTTTGATCGCCGATAAGAATCCACCCTTTACCAGACTGGACCCGTCATTACCTGCCGGAAAAGCTGCGAAGGATACCCGCTGGCGACTTCTGATCAATACAGATGTGGAGGGTGATCTGTGATTCCAAAAGCGGATATTGTCGCCTGGCGTCAGTTTGCACCTTGGGTTACAGATGCCCAGGTTGAACAGGACCTGATCATAAACAGGGCTCTTGTTTCCATTTTTCAAAGTCCATTTCTGTCAGAGCGATTGGCCTTTCGGGGTGGTACAGCATTACATAAGCTCTATTTCAACATCCCGCGACGTTATTCAGAGGACATTGACCTGGTTCAGATTACCCCGGCGCCCATCGGTCAGGTAATTGATACACTGCAAGAGTTATTGAACGGCTTTCTTGGAGCGCCACGTCGTAAGCAAACGGAGCAATCAGTAATATTGACCTATCGGATGGAATCGGAGGGCCCCCCAGTCGTACAAATGCGCCTGAAGGTTGAAATCAACACGCGAGAACATTTCGCAGTAGAAGGCTATCAGAAACAACCGTTTGCCGTTCAATCCCGGTGGTTCCAGGGGCATTGTGAAATAACAACCTATGTGCTTGAGGAACTGCTCGCGACCAAACTGAGGGCCCTGTATCAAAGAAGAAAAGGGCGCGATCTTTTCGATTTGTGGCTGGGCATTGCGGAAGGAAAAGCGGATGCCGACAAAATAATCCAAATATTCAAACATTACATGGAAACCGAAGGCCAAACCGTTGACAGCTTGCGTTATGAAAAGAATCTTCAAGAGAAAATGCGACATCAAGGTTTCCTAAGCGATCTGAATCCCTTGCTGCCTG
This sequence comes from Deltaproteobacteria bacterium, assembly GCA_037143735.1. Lineage (GTDB taxonomy): Bacteria > Desulfobacterota > Syntrophia > Syntrophales > UBA2185 > JAPLJQ01. Next base: position 280 of record JBAWYD010000070.1, on the reverse strand, counting down.
CTGATGCAACGTATGATGTCCAAGAAGCCTATGTCCTCATAAAAAATGAAATCGTCGATAAGCTGAACGTACTTTAGCATCCTAAAGGTGATCGTCATTTAAAATTTCATTTTAGTCCTTGAATATTCTATAATTTTTTGTAGTATCGCGCGATCAGACATATTCATCCTGTACGTATTTCTTTATCTAAGCAATGCAACAACCACTTCATTGATTTTATTGACAACTTCAGTTTGAAAGAACCATGATAGCATTTTGCACGGCATAGCCTATCTTCCCT
>JBAWYD010000069.1:0-12381 GCA_037143735.1 Deltaproteobacteria bacterium | reverse complement strand
TACAGCACATCGAGATCTTTTACTTGACGGGACTACCTGCCGAGTCGTTGAATAATGACCTTACTTTCTCCAGGCTTCCTCGGTTCACTTCAAAACCGGATATTCCGATCCGAGAAGCAGAACGCATGTGTATTACCTTTGCTTCACTATCAACATAAAACTCCACGTCATCCGCTGTCAAGTATGATCAGGATTGAACGTTTCATGAACATTGCTTCCGGACTGATGACCCTTGCACCTGTTGCCCTGAATCTCCGAGCCGCTTCGAGATTAAGCATTAATAATAAAGTCAGGATCAAATCCGTTCAGGACTGTTTTCTATTTGCAGATGGCTTTTGTCGCATAATAGCCGCAAAGACCGTGAACGCCTCCACCGGGTGGGGTAGATGAAGAACATATAAAGACATTTTTTTTCGATGTCCTGTAGGGAGAAAAAGACATAACGGGCCGGGTATAAAGTTGACATAAATCCTGAATGCCCCCGTTGATGTCCCCTCCCACATAGTTTGGGTTGTGCCGCTCCATGTCAACTGCGGTCATACAGCTTTTTGCCAGGATGATCTCCCGGAATCCGGGTGCATATCGTTCTATTTTGTTTTCCATGAGATCGGCCACATTCTCCGCCGATCCATGTGGCACATGGCAGTATGCCCAGGCGGTATGTCTGCCTTCGGGCGCGCGGGAGGGATCGAAAAGGGTCTGCTGGGCCAACACAATATAGGGAGAAACATGCACCTTTCCCATGCCTACATGGCGGATGGACGCGTCGATCTCCTCAAAGGAATTTCCCAGATGAACGGTGCCGGCCTTCCTGCAGATATGAGCCTTCCAGGGGATGGGTTCCTTAAGCGCCCAATCAACTTTACATACACCCGGCCCGTAACGGAACCGGGAAAGTTTCCTGCGATAAATCGTGGAAAGTTCAAGACCCTCGATATTGAGAAGCTGACGTGGTGTTACATCAAGGAAATAAAAGTTTGCCTTCGGTAATTCCTTCATAGATATGATTGTTTTTCCCGTGATTATTTCACCCCCGTTCTGCCTGAAGGTATCTGCCAAAGCATCGGCAAGCATCTGCGAGCCGCCCTTTATGATGGGCCATCCCACAGCGTGGGCCAGGGTGGCAAGGATGATACCAAACGCCGCTGTTACAGGCTTATCAAGGGGTATCATGGCATGTGCTGCAATGCCCGCAAAGAGGGCGCGCGTCTGCTGCATCTGAAATTTTGTGTACGCAAGGTGTTTGGCGGAAAGGAGAGCTTGCATGGCAAAGCGGGCCATCAGCAAAGGGTTTGCGGGAAAATGGAGAGGCGCCAGAATATCGGAGAGGAGTTTTTCATGATTTTCCACAAAGGGTGAGAGGATGTCTCTATACGTCCTTCCATCGAGACCGAGGGCATCGGCCGTGATTTCTAAAGAGCGATGGAGGTAAAGGGCAGATCCGTCCTCGAAGGGATGGGCAAGGGGTATTTCGGGCTGTATCCAGCAAAGGTCGTATCTATGAAGGTTGAGCGAACGAAAAAAAGGAGAAGCGATGGCAAGGGGATGAACGGCGGCACAGATATCGTGAATGAAATGGGGAAGCGTGAGCTCTGCGGAACGGACTCCACCGCCTATGGTTTCTCCCGCTTCCACCAAAAAGACCGATTTGAATTTATTGCTCAGCTCAATGGCCGCCGCAAGACCGTTGGGTCCTGCACCTACAACGACGGCATCGTAGGATTCTCTATAGGGTATCAATGATTTAATTTCCTGTCGTGTTATCTTTTTAAAAAAGTGAACACCTTTTTCAATATATAAAGCGGCATATATAGAGATGACCGTATGGCCGCACTGTACCGAAGATTTTTGAATGCGGCCCACCGGACACACGGATCGATGAGGACGTCCTGCTGTGAAAGTTCGCCCTGGACACCGAGGCGGCGTGCGAGATTGGCAAGTGTGGCGTGCCAGAACCGATCCTCCTGTTTCGCCGCGCCCAATTGCATACCCAGCTCCATGAGAGGGTCGCTGGCCCTGAAAATGGGATTCACCTGGATGTATGTGGCATCGTTTTGCCGAAAGCTGCTGAAGGTAATCCACCCCGAGAGGATGTGACCCTGAATAGTTATGAAACAAAAAGATGTATCATCGGCATAAATGACCATTAATCCCGTTGCCAAGACAAGACCTCCTGAAAGGGCCAGATTGAGAACCGCCGCAGTGCCGGGAACAATGGGAGCTTTCCCGGAAGGGAAAAAGCGGTTTCCCGCAGGCCAGAAACGGGGAAATTCAGACTTCCAGAGGGAGATTATCTGGTGCGGGTCAAGCGTCGAATCGTGAAGGCGCAGCCTGTATCTCTTGTCCCACAGGCGACCGAAACCTTTTACAGGACTTGTCGTCTGTCTGCCGTCTACATTGATATTCATCGCCTCCGCCGGTATGTCACGTATGGACAGACGATCAACAGACCTTGCCCAGCCGGCAACAGGAGGTCCCTCATACTGTGACAGCACTCCAGGTGAAAGGGTAATGTTCCGCCTGAACCGCAACCCGTTACAAGCCTCCTTCTCATTCTCAAACAGCGGAATCGCTTCATCGAGGCGGGTAAGGCGAAAGATGTCCCGAAAAGAATTCTCGAGCCCGCAGGCAGCCACGAAGATGCTTTTCTGAGCGGCGACAGATAAATAAATGACCAGCAAGCCCGCTCCATCCGCATCCATATGAAAAAGATGGGAAAAATTAAGAATTATGTTTTTATGTTTCCCCATACTCTCCCGAAATGCCTTCGAGAAGTCCTCTTCGCAGGCAGAGTTGAGACTTCCCCGAATATCCAGCACCACAGTTTTTTCATCGAGAATTCTCGACGCAATAACGCACCCCTGCTCAGCTTTTTTATTATCCGTACTGCAGATATCCCTCAACGGCGTCGCGTCGTAGTCGAGAATTATTTCATGTCTTGCCATTGTCACATCCGATGAGCCTGTTTTTGTCTCTGCCAGGCGCTCCCGCGCAAGATGCAGGCGGTTTGAATATCCGGGGAGGAGCCTCAAAGCTGCCCTCACAAAGATGTTCCTTCCCATCCTGTCGAGATAAGCCAGTTGACTTGCCCGTCCTACGAGGGACTGTGCATATGTCGGGTAAGCATGAGTAATTGTGTTGAGCCTGTGGAGAGGTGTATTCAGGGCCTTAATGACCTGTGCTTCATGAATGACTTCCCCTGCGGCTTCGCCAAGGATGTGGGCGCCTAAGATGCGTCCACGGCCGTCGCATAAAAACTTTGCCATTCCCACTTCATTGCCGTCTATCATGGCGCGGCGCATGGTTTTATATTCAAAACGATATACTTTGAGCTTGTGTCCGTGTTTCTCATACGCCTGATCTTCTGTCAGGCCTAAAAAGGCAAGGGGAGGCTCGGTAAAAATGATGTAAACATTATTGCGGTAATCAACACTTCTTTTCACGGGCAAGACCACATTTGTAGCGGCGACGATGCCTTGAGCCTCCGCGGTGGAGGCCAGCTGATAGGGTCCGGCAATATCTCCGCAGGCAAAGATATGAGGGGAAGAGGTTCGCAGCTTACTGTCAGTGATAATCCCCCTGGCATTATAACGCACGCCGGCATTTTCGAGGGCAAGACCCGCCAGATCTGGTTTTCTACCTACGGCTACGAGAATCCGATCCGCAAGGATCTCCTCGAGGGGTCCATCTCCCCGCTGGATTGTCAGCGTAACCATGGTTTGTGTTTTGCGAACGCTCACCGCTTTTGCGCCGGTGAGCAATCGAATTCCTTCCGCCTGCAATGCCTGGAGCAGGTGATTGACGAGTTCCTCGTCCGCCATAGGCAGAAGGCGCGTTGCCATTTCAACCACGGTGGTCTCCACTTTCAGCCTTCCGAACGCGGAGGCATACTCGATCCCATCCACACCGCCACCCAAAATTATAAGGGAACCCGGCAAGTCGTCGAGCTGATAGAGAGTCTCGTTTGTCAGGTAGTCGATGTGTTCAATCCCGTCTATGGGGGGAATGAAAGGTGATGTGCCGGTGGCGATGATGAACTTTCGCGCGGAGAGCGTGCGCCCGTTCACCTTAATGCGATGTGAGTCAACGAATGACGCAGCGGCGGATATCATATTGATTCCGATGCGTTCAAACGTTTCCGGGAGATCCTTCTCATATGCCTGCTGAACGATCCTTCGAATGTGAGGCATGATTTTCCGGCCAGGGATTTGCCCGGCGTACTCGGTAAGCAGACCCAGGCACTGAAGATGCGAAATGTCATGGCTGAGGTGACTTAAGCGGAGCAGGGCCTTGCTGGGAATACAGGTTGAGTTGGTACAATTGCCGCCGACCTTTGATTTCTCCACAACGGCGACACGCTTTCCCAACGCGCTGGCCGTCACGGCGGAGACCATCCCGGCAATGCCGGCGCCAATGACAATCACATCATAGTTATACGCCGATCTTTTCATAACGTTCATAAACACTGCCTAACCATGTTGTGCCCTGGTCGTTAAAATACCAGGGACTTGGTCCACCTTGCCGGGCCTGAGCAGCGTGAACGTCCCCGTTGCCGTATCGAGATCGTAGATACTGAAGTTTGTATCAATATCGAAACCGGGATACCTGACGGCAAAGTTCAGGGAGACTGAGCCCTGCTCTTCCGAGATTATCCGGTGGAAGACCTTGGTCGGCCAGACGAGCATGCAGGGCCCCTCGTGGATAAGATCGCTATTGTGGGTCACTGTGTCAGGCGTCACCACGAAGGTTTCGACCTGCTTGCGCTTGATATTGTAAATCTCGGCGGTGCGTTGTCCGCGGAGGACGAGGAGGTTGTCTTCCTGGAAAGGATGGTAGTACCAAGTCCGCATCACCTCGCCGACCGCCCCGGGCGATACGGCGCCATGCTCATGGACGACGCGGTCGATGCCATCTATGCGCGGAAGAAACTCCATGGGAACGATGTCGAAATAAACACCCGGTGTTCGACGGAACGAAGCAAGCTTGATGACCCTCCAGAATCCTTCCTCCTCCGCGACGATGTAATTCATGGAACCCCCTTTTTTTCTTTCAACTGTAGATTTGATAGGAGCTTCCTTTTTCGTGAATGAAATATAAGAAAAACGGTCTTGTGTGTCAATGGAATAATGGCCATAAAATATGGGTATCAGTATCGGTGATCATTACCAGAAGAAACGTAGAATGTTTGTTGATCCCTCTTATTTGCTGCTTAGAAGAGGAAGTTGTTGTTACGTATAGCAGGAATAACAAAATAAATTGGCGAAGTGAAAAATGCTCACTATCCCCAAACTATCCCCAGACCCAAAATATTGTGATTATTGTTAATGTTATCAATATGTTAAAAAACGGTGGATACATTCGATTCCCATGCACTTCCGCCATTTTATTCGTAAATTTCGATATTCTGCTATAAAAATACTTTAACCAGACTTTAACCTACCGACTTTAGCGACCCCCACCGGATTTGAAGTAGCGTCCTGCTATAAGTATTTATAAAAAGTTTAAAAATGCTTGATTTATATCTCTTATTAAAATATGAAATCTCATAGCGTAAGAGAAAAAATCGTTTTTTGTCAGATATAAACCCTTAACATTGATTGAGGGATGCTATGGACTGATTATTGAAACCCCGTGTCTCAACAGAGTGCGGGGTTTTATGTTTTTTAGGTAGTAAGCTGCGATGGTTACGAATTTGGTTTGTTTTTTAATAATATAAAATTCAAAGGGAGAGCATAATGAAAATTTACATTCGGATTTTAGCTATCTTTTTCGTCCTATTCTTTTTTTCTGGTTGTGCAACGATCATTAAGGGAGGTGGTCCTCAAGGCATATATTTTAAAAGCGAACCAGCTGATGCTAAACTGACAGTTATTGATTTAAGAAACGGAAATGTTATGGCGGCCAATATTAAGACGCCACAAGTGGTCTTGCTGCCGAAAAGTGCCGGATACTTTAAATACGCAAAATATAATGTAACGTTCGAGAAGGAAGGGTATGACAAAAAAGAAGTCAATTTAGAAAGTGACGCCACTGCTTGGTACAGTGCGGGAAATCTTGGTTTTTTATTGTATGGCTTGATAGGTTGGCTGATTGTTGATCCAGCATCAGGAGCCATGTGGCATTTTGACCCCGAACAGGTAAGCGTTCTCTTGAACCCCAAGGGCACTGCCGATACAATCGGTTTTAATATCGATGAATTCAAACCCCCTCTAACAGTGGAAAAACTATGTGCTGCGATCAATGCTGATAAGTATGAAATTCAATCCAGGGAACCAGACAACACCATCACAAGATTAAACGAGATTTTAGAAGTTACTGACTTATTCAATAAACTTTCTACCAAAGATAAACTTCCCAAAAAGGGCAGCGAAGTTTCATTACCTCCTGATATAAATGAGCTTAAGAATCAGACCGTTATTTACAGGGACGCTTCAGCTAAATTTATTGGATTAAGTTTTGATCAGCAGGCCAAAATAAGAAAACTGAATAGACGGTTATTGGAGGTCGTATATCCAAACGAAACTCCCCAAAAGTAACATTGAATGATGACTGTTATGGACTAACAAGCGAAACCCCGTTTCTCATCAAAGAGTGTGGGGTTTTGTGTTTTATAGATCAGTGAACATGATTAACGGAGAACAGTAGATGAAAATGAAAAAAATGTTACTACTCTGTTTGCTTTGCTTGATGCTGTTGGGGTGTGCAACATACAAGGACACATATGGCAAACAAGCTCCACTATCCCTGGAATTGGATTGTCGACAAAAATGCGGTTACTACGATAAGCACAGCAACCCCATTACGGCGGGGGTATGCATAAGTGACTGCATGCAAGCTCAAGGATATATACTGAAATAAAGCGTATAATTTATGTGAAAAGTTAATATCTTCCAATACCATCTTTTCTTTTGGGGAGAGGGGTCTTTGGAACCCTCTCCCCATGTCTCATTGTCTTAAATCTCCAACGTGGACAGATAGTCTGGGAGTGTAGTCGCGGAGAGGCCGTCGCTCAGGGAAACGGATTGATCCACGAGGGATACGATCATCCCCGGCTTGATGTTCCAGCCGGCAAAGAGTTTCCGAAATCGCCCGATTGCCGCTCCCATTGCCGGAGTCGGTGTTTTCGTCATCTTGAATCCCACGGGGATGAGCGTCTGGAAGGACTCTTCGATCAACAGGTCGACTTCAAGCTGATTCTGGGTCCGCAGGAAATAAAGATTGGGCCGCCGTCCCTGGTGGAAAAACATCTTGACTGTTTCCTGGACACAGAAATTTTCAAAAAGGGCGCCGCTTAGAGGACCCTTTAGCAAATGATCCTCGTCTTTGATGCCCGTCAGGTAGCAGACCAGACCGATATCGAGGAAATAAAGCTTTGGTGCTTTGGTGATCCGCTTGCCGAGATTGCTGTGATATGGCGGAAGCAAATAAATGATCCGGCCTGCTTCCAGGACGGACAGCCAGCTTTTCACGGTCGGGACACTGACCCCCAGGTCGCGGGAAAAAGTGGAAAGATTCAACACCTGGGCGCACCGCGCTGCCAGGAGCTGGATAAAACGCTGAAAATCCCTAAGATTGCCTATATTATAAAGACTGCGGACATCCCGTTCGAGATAGGTCTGGATATACGAGCCGTACCAGGCCGAAGGGTCGAGCGCCGGCGAGACGACAAGCTCCGGGTAGGAGCCCCGGAGCGCGGCGTGAATGAAATCCTGGAGCGCCGTGCGCGAACCGAGAGCCTTGTTCCTCTCCGAGACAGAAAAGGGCAAAAGGTCCAGCAGGGCTATCCGACCGGCCAGGGAATCGCTCAAATCGCGGATCAAGTTAAACTGCTGGGATCCGGTGAAAACATAAATCCCCCGCAGGTCCCGGCGGAGGTCGATATTCATTTTTACGTAGGAGAGTAATTGCGGCGCCCGCTGAATTTCGTCGATGATGACCTTTTCCCCTGCCGTGTCGAGGAAAAAGCGGGGGTCGGACAGGGCTCGTTCCCTGGTGATGGGATCGTCGAGGGTCAGGTATGCATAATCGGGAAGCGTGTGCGTGAGGAGTGTCGATTTTCCCGACTGGCGGGGACCGGACACGACGACACTCGGAAAGGAGGCCAGCCGATCCCGAAGAATCGTTTCGATATTGCGTGGAATGTATTTCATGTCAGGTTAATTAGCAGCTCATCGACAGACTGTCAAGACAAATATAAAGCCACACTTTAAATATGTATTAATCTCTCTGGGTCGAATTCCCCGCTGCTTGCGGCGAATAAAATGATACCTCCCGGAGATACCCCGCTGCTTGCGGCGGGGTGTTTCATTGAGTTTTTATCTTTGTAGTTCTATCCCCAGGTTGTCCCCATAGGATCAGTACATTCAAATCCTCCGGCAGCCTGGACCGGACAGGCTGCTGCGCCCGCCTGTCTCCGGGATGACCTGTATCTGCGTGCCGATGCGCTCCTTGAGTGCCGTCACATGAGATATAACGCCGATGAGTTTGCCGTCCTGCTGTAGTCCCGCAAGAGTTTCCAGAGCCGTTTCGAGGGCATCTTCGTCGAGGGTGCCGAATCCTTCATCAAGAAAGAGCGAATCAACCCGTACGTTCCGGCTGGCCATCTGAGAAAGACCGAGCGCCAGGGCGAGGCTCACAATAAAGCTTTCGCCGCCGGAGAGATTCTTTGTGGAGCGGATCTCGCCTGCCTGGTAGTTGTCGATGACATTCAGCTCCAGGGGCTGCGCGGCGTCCCGGATGAGGAGATAGCGATCCGTCATCTTCTGAAGCTGACGGTTGGCATGTGCTATCATCATCTCGAACGTCAGGCCTTGGGCAAAATTTCGGAACTTTTTCCCATCCGCCGAGCCGATGAGCTGATGCAGCTCATTCCAGCGGACGCATTCCTTTTTCTGAACGTCGATGGTCTTCAGGCGTTCCTGCTGGTTGCGCCTCTGCTTTTCATTGTCGGATAGACTTTTGACGATACCGCCGACATTGAGTCTTAGTTGTTTCAATTCGGCGTCACAAACGAGGCTGTTTTCCTTCAGCGTCTCAGCGGATTGATCGGTCAGGTTTTTCTCGCGCTCCGAGGCAAAGATCTCCGACCTGTCCCGACGGCGGGCGTCAAGTTCCGTTTTTTCCTTGAGCATGGCTTGCTCCTTTTCAGCCAGTAACTCCCGCTCTTCTTCGCTCAGGCGTGATGACAGGTAGTCTGCCTCGTCTGCGAATCCCGTCCTTTTGATCCGCTCCATCAGGTTCTCTTCCGCCTGTGCCAGTTCCTTGGCCCGATGGCCCGTTTTTACTTGCAATGAAGCGATCTTTTCCTTCAGGGCGCTGATTTCTTTCTCAATTTGCCCATAGCCATCGCGGGCCTTTTCCAGGGCTTTACCCGCCTTATCCACGGCTTCCGCCAGCCGCTTTTCCTCCTGATCAACATTCTTCTCACCGAAAATTCCCCGGCGTGAAGCGCTCAGGGAGTCATACTCTATTTTCAGGTCGTCACAATTCTTGCGTCTTGCCTCCAAATCCTTTTCGAGAGCACTCAGCAGCGCATTATGTTTCTCGATGTCGGCTTTCAGTTCACCGATCTTCTTCTCCTGGGCGTTCTTTTCATCCTCCTTCATCCGCCAGGTATCTCTGCGCTCGGTCAGATCTTTCAATATGGTATCGAGACTATCTAAGGGAATGTTGCCGATGCCGTAGGGTTCAACATCCTTCAGAACGGCGGTACGAATTTTTCCGGTCTCTTCCGCCTGCTCATCGACATCCTTGATCAGCCGCTCATGCTCAAGAACGGCCGTCGCCAGTTTATGCCGGGCGTCTTGTAACGCCTTTCCCGCGTTGTCAAATGTCTCCCTGATTTTTTCCAGGGCAGTTTGCGCCGACTTTTCCTTTCTGCCCTTCTCTTCGGCAGTGGCGATAATGGCTGATGTCCCGGCAATTTTCGCCTGAACGCCGGCAATCGCTTCACGTACCTTATCGGAGCGTGTGGGGACAGATTTAAAATCTGTCCCCCATTCCATGAGGGCATCGTCGCATCGCTTTTCGTCGGCGTCTAATGTTGCCTTCTTTTCTGCCATCTCTTTTTCAGCATGCTGGATTTCCGTTGCAGTCTGAACCTGATTGGCTTCCAGTTTGCCCAGAACTTGAGATATCTTTTTGAATTCTTTCTTTGCTTTGGTAAGCCCGGCCTCGGCCTCGTTCAAGACGGGTACATTCCCCTGTGCATAGGGGTGATCGGTAGCGCCGCACAGCGGGCATGGTTTGCCGTCTTCAAGTCGTTTCCTTTCCTCCTCAAGGTCACGGATACGGCTGAGGAGCGACACCTGCATTTCCAGGGTGACAATGTCTTTTTCCAGAAGGACTTTCTTTTCGGTGCTGGATTTTATCTCATCCGATAGCTTTGCATGCTCTTTTCTCAATGCATCAATTCGTGTTTGCAGGCCTTCCAGCGCTTTGCATGTTTTGTCAATCCCTTCAATGGTTTCACCTGTCTGAATCAAAAGACGCTCGCGGTCCTTGAGAGTATCCATCTCAATGCGCCACTGAGCGAGGTCACGTCCCTTGAGGATAGCCGTGATTTCATCAGTCAGGCCTTTGAGTTCTCCTCGACTTTTCTCAAATTCCCGGCGAAGTTTTTCATGCCCGGCCTCTGTCTTGCTGCAGGCGGCGAGGGCGGATTCCTTTTTCACGGCTGCCGATGAAAGTGATTCACTCGCCTTTCGATGCTTTGTCTCGCTGTCGCGAAGCAATGCAAACCCCTTTTCGATTGCGTTGAGATTGGCAAGCAGTGATGCATCAACGGCATGTTTTGTCCGGTATTCATGGACGGCCTTCAGGACATCATGAGCGTTCTTCAGTGTCTGCTCGCTATTGGCGATATGGCTTTTATGGGTTTTCCCCTGCGTCTCGATCTCCCCGATCGCTTTCATCTTCTCGTCAAGCTGTCTTTGTTGCTCACTCAGCCGGGTATCCAGGTCGCGCACCCTCTTGATGACCTCCGCTTCAGACGACTGCCTGGCTCTTGCCTCGTTCAACAGGCGCTCCGCGGTCTGTTTTGCGGCAAGCGCGACGGCAGCGGTTTCGTCCTTTTCCGGCAGCGCGGCGATTGCATCATCAATTTCCTTTGTCTCATGATCCTGCTGGACGCGCAAAGCAGCCACGCCGATGTAATCGCCTTCAAGACCGAGGGCCTTCATGGATTTTTCCAGTTTTCTTGATTCCGGCGCGAATTCCTGCCGGCGCTGCTCGAAATCCTGCTGCTTCTTGTCCAGTTCTACCAGTTCTTTCTCAAGCGAAAAGATCCCATCTAACCAGGCCAGGGCCTTGTTCATTCCATCCAGTTTTCCGGCAATTACGGACTCCCGGGCCTGGTTGTCCTGCAGGCTGGTCCCCAGATTTCTCTCTTCATCTTCACTTAAAACCTGGATTCCTTTCAGCTCGGCCTGCAACATTTCAAGTCTGTTGTTCTCTTCCGTGCGGCGCTCGTGAACTTTCACGGAGATTCGGCTGTAAATTTCGGTACCGGTAATCTGCTCGAGGATCGGCGCCCGCTTATCAGGGGAGGCCTGGAGAAAGACCGCGAATCCACCCTGAGCAAGGAGCATTGAACGCGTGAAGCGCTCGAAATCCATACCCGTGGCCTTCTCGATGAATTCACCCACCTGGTTTATCTTCGATTCAAGTACCGTTTCGGAATCGGCGTCTGCTATTTCGTGCTTTGCCTGCTGAAGCTCACTGTCCGGTCGCCTCCGGGCGCGATGCTGGCTCCAGTGACAACGATAACGGCCCTTCCGGGTCTCGAATGTCACCTCCGCAAAACATTCGCCTGTCTGGCGCGACATGATCTCGTTGCTGTTTTTCGTAACCTTGTCCAACCGGGGCGTCCTTCCGTAAAGCCCAAGGCAGATTGCGTCCATGATGGTCGTCTTTCCCGATCCGGTGGGACCTGTGATGGCAAATATGCCTTCAGACAAATAATCCGGGTGGGTGAAATCGACCTGCCATTCGCCAACAAGCGAATTCAGGTTCTTAAACCGAACGCCGAGTATCCTCATACCGCTTTCTCCTAATCATATCGTCTCATAAATTTCTTGTTCCCAAGAAACTTCCCCTCCCCCGGCGGGTGTGCACCTTTCCTTTTCCTTCCCCTCCCCCGGCGGGCGTGCACCTTTCCTTTTCCTTCCCCTCCCCGGGCGGGAGGGGATTGAGGGGAGGGGATTGAGGGGAGGGGGTTAACGATATACTATTCCGCCATCAGGTCCGCTTCATTCATTGAAACGATGATTTCCCGGTAAGCGCTCAAAAGCGCCGGGCGCTGATCATCGGGGATTTCATGCGATTCAAGGCAGCGATGGAACACATCCGTGACGTCGAGGTCATCGAGTGTTTCGTCTGTAT
>JBAWYD010000068.1:0-13292 GCA_037143735.1 Deltaproteobacteria bacterium | reverse complement strand
CTATGTACATCAAAATATCATTAAGCTGCGAGGTGAATGTCTCTTTTTCCTCTTCGCCAAAATCAAGCCTCGCCAGGTGAGCCACATGCTCCACCTCAACTTTTGTAATCTTCAATCCGGTCTCCTTGTAAGAACAAAATGAATTCTCTAAAAATTACCAGTGCTTTCAAAAATTATCTCAACAAAACACCCGCCAGACAGGTTCTATCTGATCAATAACCCGCTTGATCACCGGATCTATCCGGCTGTCGGCATCTTTCTCTAACTGTGCAAGCGTATCATCGGATACATGGGTATCGTCCCGCATCTCATTAAGCACCGCTTTGATCGAATCAGCCAGGCCCGTAAGATGGTAGCCCCCTTCAAGGGTCACAACCAGTTTCCCGCCACAGCACTCATCGGCAATATCCATGAGGATGCGGGTCAAACAGGAAAACCCCTCGGGGGTCACTTTCATCCCGCCGAGGGGATCTCTGAAATAGGGATCAAGTCCCGCCGAGAGCAATACAATATCCGGCTTGAACTTGATGGATACGGGATACAGAATTTTTCTGAAAATCTTCACATACTGGGCATTGTCGGTACCGGATCTCAGAGGAACATTGATAGTATACCCCATTCCCTTTCCCCTGCCGATCTCTTCCAGACTGCCCGTCCCCGGATAATACGGGTACTGGTGCGTGGAGAAATACAAAACCCGCCTGTCGTCATAAAACTGTTCCTGGGTTCCATTCCCGTGATGCAGATCCCAATCAACAATCAGGACTCTATCCATCCCGTGTTTCGATATGGCATACATGGCGCCTATGGCAACATTGTTAAAAAGACAGAAACCCGCAGCGTTCCCTATCCCTGCGTGATGTCCGGGAGGCCTGACAAGGGCAAAGGCATTGTCAACGTCGCCTGAAACCACACTGTCTATTGCGCAAAAAAGCCCGCCAACCGCAAGCTTGGCAACATTATAAGATTCCGGGGTTGCGGCGGTATCAGGATCGAGAGGAACGAATGACTCTCCTTCGGTACTGGCAACCAGTTGAATATATGGCAGAGAATGAATCATGCCGATCTCTTCGTGGCTGGCATACCGGGGTTCAATCTCGACAAATTTCCCCGCCATATCAGTGGCTTCCAACATCGCATAGGTTGCTCCCAGCCTCTTTGGCGACTCCGGATGACCGAACCCGGCGTCATGCTTGAGGTACCTCTGGTCCTTCACAATACCCGTTTTTCGAGACATCGGACACCCTCCATTCGTTGCGTGTTCGCTTCCGACAGGATCAAACGTCTAACACAAAAGCCCCTGGAACGCAAAAGTTTTCAGAGACATCCGGTTTATGCAAAAAACATTGACAAATCCATAAATCCATATATATTCCAAGCATCAATCTTCTCAAAAGAGGACGAATATATGTTTGGAATCGGCATGCCTGAGCTGATCGTGATTGCCGTTATCGCATTGCTTGTTGTGGGCCCCAAAAAGCTGCCGGACCTGGCAAAATCATTGGGAAAAGGACTTACTGAGTTTCGAAAGGCAGCCGATGATGTGAAGGACAATATCAAAGAAACATTTAAGGCAGATGACGTTAAAAAAGATGTGGATGACTTTAAGAATTCGCTCCTGTTCGGAAGCAACGACCAGGAACACCACAATCAATCTTCTTCACCTACCGATAACGAAAAAAAAGACCCTGACCCAAAAGAAGCCGTGCATAAAGCTTAATATTAGTCTATCGACTAAGAATCAAAACTCTTAAATGAGTTGAATTCGGTTATTTTATCTATGGAAAATCCCGCAGAAGAAAAGATGCCCCTTACCTCCCATCTCGACGAATTGCGAAAGAGACTGATCCGCATCCTGATTATCGTCGGCATTGGGTTTGTCGCATGCTGGTATTTCAGGGAATGGTTATTCCAGATTATTACGGCCCCCCTGTTCAAGGTCCTCCCCCAGAACAGTCACATGATTTATACCAGCCTGCCCGAGGCGTTTTTCAACTACATGAAAGTTTCTTTCTATGCTTCCCTTTTCCTGACAAGCCCCTTTACGCTATATCAATTGTGGAAATTCGTATCGCCCGGCCTCTACAAGACGGAAAAAAAATACGTGGTGCCATTCGTCATTTCCTCCTCCATACTGTTTACCGGCGGGGTTCTCTTCGGATATTATCTCGCCCTGCCTCCGGCATACAGCTTTTTTGTGGAATTTTCGTCCGACTTTCTCAAGCCCATGTTTTCCTTGAAAGAATATCTCTCTCTGTCCCTGAAACTTCTGCTTGCATTCGGCCTGTCCTTCGAGCTTCCCGTCTTTATCTTTTTCATGGCGAAGATCGGTATCGTAAATTCAAAAATGCTGGCAAAACAAAGGCGATACGCCATTCTGGTTATCTTTATTGCGGCGGCTGTCCTGACGCCTTCCCCCGACGCAATCACACAGATCATCATGGCCATACCCCTGATGATTCTCTACGAGTTCAGTATATTCATTGCAAAATTTGCTGAGAAGAAGCGCCCCAAAGCCGATGATGTGCAAGAAGAGATGAAAAATTCGGAAGAAGAAACGTCATGAAAAACAGGTTCCTTAGAAATTCCGGGGTTGGAGCAGTTCTTCTGGCGACCATCATTTTCTGCCTTGTCCTGGCCGTCATCGGAAGCAGCATGCTGTATTACATCTTATTGAAGGAACTGCCGAGCATTGCCGCGCTGAAGGATTACCGCCCCAGCATTGCCACAAGGGTGTATGCCGACAATGACGAACTGATAGACGAATTTTTTCTGGAAGACCGGAAAGTCATCAAGATTTCCGAGCTGCCCAAGTTTGTGATCCAGGCCTTCGTGGCTGCGGAAGACGCGCGTTTTTATCAACACAGCGGCTTTGATCTGCAGAGCATGACCCGGGCTTTCTTTAAAAATATCGAATCGGGGCGTATCGTTCAGGGGGGAAGCACGATCACGCAACAGGTGGCCAAAGCCCTCTACCTGTCTCCGGAAAGACGGTACATGAGGAAAATCAAGGAGGCAATTCTTGCCTACAAGATAGACAAATACCTCTCCAAAGATGAGATCCTGAATCTCTATCTGAACCACATCTATCTGGGACATGGCACTTACGGGATTGAAGCGGCCTCACAGGCATACTTCGGGAAAAGCGCCAGATACCTTACCCTGCCTGAAGCCTCTCTTCTGGCCGGACTGCCCAAGGCGCCCAGCAGCTATTCCCCCTTTCTTCATTTAGACAAGGCCCAGCAAAGACAGGTTTATGTCCTGGATAGAATGGTGGAAGATGAATACATCACGCAGGATATAAAGAAAAAAGCCCTGGCCGTCCCGATCAAGCTAAGATCGGTCCGACCCAAGGACAAAATCGCTCCCTACTTTATTGAAAATGTCCGCCGGTACATCCAGGAAAAGTATGGCAGCGATGTCCTTTATAAAGAAGGGCTTGAGGTTTATACCACCCTCAACATCAATATGCAAAAAGCGGCGCGGGATGCCGTTGATAGGGGTCTGGCGGAATTAGAGGCACGGGAAAATTACGAAAAAGGACTGGCGCAGGGAGCCATCATCTGTATGGATGCCCGGACGGGCGCCGTCCGGGCCATGGTGGGCGGAAGGGATTTCAAGAAAAGCGAATTCAACCGGGCTACCCAGTCACGGAGACAAGCGGGATCGGCCTTCAAACCGTTTATCTATACTGCTGCCTTCGATAAGGGGATGACGCCGTCAAGCAAAATCGTCGATGCCCCTATTGAGTACCCGGACAGATCATCACCCGATGGCTTCTGGAGACCAAAAAACTTTGACGGAAAATATAACGGGCCGACCACTCTGAGAACTGCCCTTGTCCAGTCGCGAAACATCATCACGATCAAGGTGCTCCAGGAAATCGGCGTGGATTACGCGGCCGGGTATGCCGCCAACATGGGGATATCGTCTCCCCTGTCAAGAAATCTTTCCATGGCTCTCGGCACATCCGGGGTTACCCTTCAGGAAATGGTTCGCGCCTATGGGGTTCTGGCCAATCAGGGCAAGCGGGTTACGCCTTTCATGATTAAAAAAATCGTCGACCGCACCGGTCATATCTTTGAGGAAAATCTGCCAAAAAGTGAACAGGCGATTGACCCCCGCATCGCCTTCATGTCCGCCTATGTGATGCAGGATGTTGTGGAAAGCGGTACGGGGAGAAGGGTAAAAAGCATCGGCAGGCCTGTGGCGGGCAAGACGGGAACAACCGATGACATGAGAGATGCATGGTTCATAGGCTTCACCCCATCTCTGGTTGCCGGAGTCTGGGTCGGGTTCGATCAGGAAAGATCCCTGGGCAAACAGGAACAGGGCGGCAGGGCGGCTGCTCCCATCTGGCTGTATTTCATGGAAAAAGCCCTTCAGGGCATACCTGTCGAGACGTTTCCCGTACCGGATGGTATTGTTTTTATCAAGGTTGACCAGAGATCAGGTGTTCCCGTGACCCAATCATCCCGGAGTGGAATCTATGAATGCTTCCTCGAGGGCACAACCCCGGGAAACGCCGTGCCTGTAGAGGTAAACGACACCCCGGAGGATGTCACTAAAAACGACACGGACAACGCCCGTTAAAAACAGTAGGGTAAAAAACGCTTGACAAATATTTTTTTTCATATAGATTGAGCCAAATTCGCAAAAAATGGTAACGATATGACCCATCACAATCCCATGAACAACATTTTGTTCGCACCCGTAGCCGTAGTAGTAGTACTCGTACTTAAGGGGACCGCTGCTCGGTTTCTGTGATGGACTGACATAGAAACGAAGAGCCGCGGGCCCCAAACCCGCGGCTTTTTTATTCAGGAAAGCCGCTGTTCGAGAGAATCCGCGGCTTTTTTATTGTTTGAGATAAAGGAGTAGGAAAAAATGGAAATCATCGGTGCAGACATTATTCTGAAAACCCTCGTGGAAGAAGGGGTGGAAGTCATTTTCGGATATCCGGGCGCCAATACCCTTCCGATTCATGACCGGTTGATGAACAGTCCGATCCGCCATTATCTGATGAGGCACGAACAGGCGGCCGCTCACGCCGCTGACGGATATGCCCGTGCGACGGGTAAAGTCGGTGTTTGCCTTGCCACGTCGGGTCCGGGTGCGACCAACCTCGTTACGGGGATTGCCACCGCCTATATGGATTCAACCCCCATGGTCGCCCTGACGGCCCAGGTGAGCACAAGCCTTTTAGGACAGGATGCCTTCCAGGAAACGGACATCATCGGCATTACCATGCCCATCACAAAACACAGCTACCAGGTCCACAATGTGAACAATCTCGTATCCACTCTGAGGAATGCATTTGAACTTGCCCAAACCGGCAGGCCGGGCCCCGTGCTTGTGGACATCCCCCGTGATATTCTGGCATCAAAATGCGATCCGGCAGAAGAAACGCCTGTATCTGCACTGAGAACGAACGGCAGGGATGTGAAAAATCAGGAACAGATAGAAAACATTGCCAAGTCCCTGAATCAAAGCGAACGGCCGATTATCATCATAGGCGGGGGAATAAAACTGAGCAATTCTTTTCACCTGATACGCGCTCTCATAGAAAAGGCAAAAATTCCCTTCGTAACGACCATGATGGGTATCGGTTCCGTCGATGCGGCCAACGGATACAGCCTGGGGTTGATCGGAACGCACGGCAATGAACTGGCGAACAGCATCGTCCATCAATGCGATTTTATCCTGGCCGTGGGTACCCGTTTTTCAGACCGCAGCACCGCTCTCATCGAGGAGTTTGCCCCGCTGGCGAAAATTGCCCAGATCGATATCGATCCCACCTCCATCGGCAAGAGCATCAAGATCAATCTTCCCTATATCGGCGATATTAACGAAGCACTGACGGCGTTGCTGCCCTTTGTTGATGAGAAAGAAAAGTCGGACTGGCTGCAGAGAATCCATACAGAACGGGAGGATATCGAAAAAAACCTTCCCTGCGGCGGGTGCGGTGATGCGGGAAATTTCATTCGCATGGTTCAGGAGGCCATGCCGAAAGAAACGACAGTCGTTGCGGATGTCGGACTGAACCAGATATGGACCGTGCGCACCTGGAAGGCCCACAGCCCCCGCAGCCTGATCACGAGCGGCGGCATGGGAACGATGGGATTCAGCCTTCCCGCTGCAATCGGGGCACAGGTCGGGACGCCGGGAAAAGCAGTGGTGGCCATATCGGGCGACGGCGGCTTCTACATGAACATCCAGGAACTGGCGACCATCGGCTACTATAATCTGCCGATAAAGATTATCATCATTAATAACGGCCATCTTGGCATGATCAAACAGATTCAGGATCTCTTTTACAGCTCCCGCTTCAACACGATCGATCTGGGCAGCAAGGTTGATCTCGTGGCGGTCGCCCGCGGCTTCGGCATTCCGGGGAGCAGGATTCTGGTGGATGAAAATCCCCGGGCCGGTATCGAGGCGATGGTCAACACTGACGGCCCGTACGTGCTTGAAGCAATGGTGGATCCGGAAAATTACGTCTATCCCATCATACCGCCCGGATGCTCGAACATCGAAATGATACATGACAGACTTGACTGATAACGGAGGACCATTCATGTTGGGGAAAATGCGCGAACAGGAACAGACTATTTCCATCCTCGTCAGCAATCAACCGGGGGTGCTCTCACGCGTGGCAAACGTATTCGGCCGCCACGGATACAACATCAAAAGCCTCTGCGTTGCGGAAACGACAAACCCGGAGGTATCGAGGATCACCCTCACCAGTGAATCCGATCCCGATTTTACGGAAAAGATAAAGAAACAACTGGAAAAACTGGTGGATGTTGTGGAAGTTTCCGATCTAACGGGACCGTCATACATTCAGAGAGAAATGATGTTGATCGGCGTTCCCGTCATGAAACAGGAAATTCATTCCGACATACTGAGGGCCATTGAAATGTTCGGCTGCAGAATCGTGACCATGTCTCCCGATTATTACGTCCTCGAAATAAGCGGACTGCCGGATGAGACTGCGGCGGTGTTGAAATATTTTCAACCATTTGGCGTTCAGGAAATGAATAGAACAGGCTCCATTGCCCTGCTGCGGCATTTATCAAAAAATATTTCTCAATGAGAAATTTTATAAATTCTGCTTGACAATGGCGATCCGGCCTGTTATTAGCCACTTTCTTTTAGAGAGGATTCAGTGGGATGAACACCGTAAGTGCCGCAAAGAATGTAACCATCGCCATTATCATCGGGATAATTATTCCCTTCCACATGGGAGCCGGGTGATGGTTTGCGCATAGCATATGAAGTACTTAAAAGCCGTTACCAGCCACTGGTAACGGCTTTTTTATTTGGAGAAACTTTTTTTATAAAACAGGAGGATTGAAAGGTGAAACTTACAGGAGCGCAGGTTCTGTTCAATGCGTTGCAACAGGAAAATGTCGATACCATCTTCGGGTTTCCGGGTGGCGCCGTGCTTGATATTTTCGATGAACTGTTCAGGCGCGATATAAGGCACATTCTGGTACGGCACGAGCAGGGCGCCATACACGCAGCCGACGGATACGCCCGGGCATCCGGTAAGGTCGGGGTCTGCCTGGTGACATCAGGACCCGGCGCCACCAATACAGTTACCGGTATCGCCAACGCTTACATGGATTCCATTCCTGTTGTCATCCTTACCGGCCAGGTAGCGACATCGATGATCGGTGGCGATGCCTTTCAGGAAGTGGACATCACCGGCATTACGCGCCCGTGTACCAAGCACAATGTGCTGGTCAGGCGAATTGAAGATCTCGGACGAACCGTGAGAGAGGCCTTTCACATCGCCCGATCGGGGCGCCCCGGACCGGTCCTTGTTGACCTTCCGAAGGACGTCATTCGGGACGTCATAGACGAAAATGACATATCCTGGAGTGTAACTATACCAAATAACAATAACAACAAACATGCCTCTATCCCGGAACAGTGTATGGCAGCCATCGACATGCTCGGAAAAGCCGAAAGACCCCTTATTATTTCGGGGGGCGGTGTGCTTCTTGGAAACGCATCGAATGAGTTCAGAACTTTTGCAAAAAAACTCAATATCCCCGTAACGTCGACCTTGATGGGACTCGGCGGTTTTCCCGCTTCAGATCCCCTCTGGCTCGGCATGCCGGGAATGCACGGTACATACTACGCCAACATGGCCATCAGCAACTGCGACCTGATGGTCGCCATCGGCGTCCGGTTTGACGACCGGGTCACTTCGAAGCTGGATGCCTTTGCTCCCCACGCCAGGGTCCTTCACATCGACATCGACCCGGCATCCATCGATAAATTCGTCAAGTCTCACCTGTCGATCGTGGGCGACTGCAAACCCATACTGGAATACCTGAACCAGCGCGTCTCTGAAAATGGATTTTCCATGGCACAGACACAGGGGTGGCTGAACCAGATTGATCTGTGGAAAAAACATGCCCCATTAACGTACTGCCGAAGCGAGAAAATCAAGCCTCAGCACGTTGTTGAAACACTGTATCGCCTCACGGGCGGCAATGCGATCATATCGACGGAAGTGGGTCAGAATCAGATGTGGGCCGCGCAATTTTATCATTTCGACTATCCCAATTCATTTATTTCATCAGGCGGCCTCGGCACCATGGGATTCGGATTCCCCGCAGCCATCGGAGCGCAGGTTGCAAGCCCCGACAGGATTGTCGTTGATATCGCCGGTGACGGAAGCATCCAGATGAATATTCAGGAGCTGGCAACGGCCGTCAATTACAATCTCCCGGTCAAGGTGGTCATTCTGAACAACGGCTTTCTTGGCATGGTTCGCCAGTGGCAGGAAATGTTCTATGAGAAACGGTATTCCCATAGTGATATCGACAATGTTCCGGATTTTGTGAAGCTTGCCGAAGCTTACGGCGCCGTGGGACTCAGGGCAACACGTCCCGAAGAGGTTGAATCCATCTTACGGCAGGGACTCGACACCCCGGGGGTGGTCGTGATGGATTTTCATATTGAACCGGAAGAAGGCGTTTATCCCATGGTCAGACCGGGGGCGGCTCTGACGGAAATGGTTCTCAGCAAGGAGCGTGTTGCCGCATGATCGCCCCTTAACATGAGAAAAATTCACGCAATGAAAGGGTATTCAACATATGAGTGTACGAGAAAACACAATATCAATTCTTGTAAACAACACGCCTGACGTCCTTGCCAGGATTGCCGGGACATTCAGCGGACGGGGATTCAATATCGAAAGCATCTCGGCCAATGTCACCATCAATCCCGATGTCACGAAAATTATCATCACGACCATCGGCGATCAGGATACCGTCACAAAACTTGAGAAACAACTCAACAAGATTGTGGATATCCTCGATGTAAAGGACCTGACGGACGTGGCCTCGGCCCAGCGGGAAATGATCCTGATCAGGATGAAAGTGACAGATGTGAACAGAGATCGTCTAAAGCAAACAGTTGACACACACGGTTGGAAAGTTGTAAGTACTGCCGCCGACTGCCGGATTCTGGAAGTCACGGGTGACAGACAGGAGATCGACAGAGCCCTGACTGTTCTGGAACCGATGGGCCTTGACGACTTTACCAGAACGGGAATCGTTGCCTTGGAGCAATGTAAATCATAACGGTCAGTCACAATAAAATCTTAAAAATTAAACATCCTGTCACTCCTGTAAATGCGGGAGGCCGGAAACACAATCTAAATAGTCAAAAGATAAGGAGGTTATACATGCCAAAACTCAACATTGGCGGAGTCATTGAAGAGGTGGTCACATCTGAAGAGTTTACACTTGAAAAAGCGCGGGAAGTCCTCAAAGACGAAATCGTCGCCGTTATCGGCTACGGTGTGCAGGGCAGAGGGCAGGCCCTCAATATGAAGGATCACGGAATCCGCTGTATCGTCGGTGAAGGCGATTTCAACTGGCAGAAGGCCATCGATGAGGGATTCGTCCCCGGCGAGACCCTTTTCACGCCGACAGAAGCTACCAAACGGGGAACCATCATTCAGTATCTGATGTCCGATGCGGCTCAGAAAACCATGTGGCCGGACATCAAACCCCACCTGACAAAAGGCAAGGCGCTTTATTTTTCCCACGGATTTTCCGTCGTGTACAAGGATCAGACCGGCGTGATACCACCCGCCGATATCGACGTCATCCTGGTGGCGCCGAAAGGCTCGGGACGCACCGTGCGAGACAACTTTTTAGCCGGAAGCGGCATCAACTCCAGTTACGCCGTTTTCCAGAACGCCACGGGAAGAGCGATGGAGAGAACTCTGGCCGTCGGCATTGCCATCGGATCAGGGTATCTGTTTCCGACGACCTTTGAACAGGAAGTGTACAGCGACCTCACGGGAGAACGCGGCGTTCTTATGGGATGCCTGGCCGGCGTTCTGGAAGCCCAGTACAATGTCCTGCGAAAACACGGTCACAGCCCCAGCGAAGCCTTCAACGAAACCGTCGAAGAGCTGACCCAGAGCCTCATGCCTTTGGTTGCCCAGAACGGGATGGACTGGATGTACGCCAATTGCAGCACAACAGCCCAGCGCGGCGCCCTCGACTGGAAGGACAGGTTCCGCGACGCCGTGGCGCCGGTTTTCGACAACTTGTATGAAAGCGTTGCCTCCGGAAAGGAAACAGCCATTGTCCTCGATGTCAATTCAGCCCCCGACTACAGGGAGAAGCTGCAGAAAGAACTGGATGTCATAAAAAATAGCGAGATGTGGCAGGCCGGCGCCCTGGTCCGCTCCCTGAGGCCGGAACGACGAAATAAATGAGGAAAAAACCATGAGAAGCGATCTGATGAAGAAAGGTCTGGAACGGGCGCCCCATCGCTCGCTGTTCAAGGCCATGGGGTACACGGACGAAGAAATTGCACGGCCCATGATCGGCGTGGTGAATTCGGCCAACGAAATTATTCCCGGCCACATTCATTTAGATATTATCGCCGGGGATGTAAAAGCGGGTATCCGCATGGCCGGCGGGACGCCTGTTGAATTTCCGGTTATCGGTGTGTGCGACGGGATTGCCATGGGTCATACGGGTATGAAATACTCCCTCGCCAGCCGGGAACTCATCGCCGATTCCATCGAGATCATGGCTATCGCTCATCCCTTTGACGCCCTGGTCATGGTCACCAACTGTGACAAGATCATCCCCGGAATGCTCATGGCGGCGCTTCGCCTGAATATTCCCACCATCTTCATCAGCGGCGGCCCCATGATGGCCGGAATCCTGGATGGAAAAACGGTAGACCTCATCAGCGTCTTTGAAGGGGTGGGAAAAGTGAAGTCCAGGCGTATGGAGGAGAAGGAACTCAACGCCCTTGAAGATCACGCCTGCCCGGGATGCGGGTCATGTGCCGGGATGTTCACGGCAAACTCCATGAATTGCGTGACCGAAGCCCTCGGCCTCGGACTTCCCGGCAACGGCACCATCCCCGCCGTTCATGCCGCCAGGCGACGTCTGGCAAAACAGGCCGGGATGAAGATCATGGATCTCCTCAAGAAAGACACCCGGCCAAGAGACATCGCCACCTTAAAGGCCTTTAAAAATGCCATTGCCGTCGATATGGCGCTTGGATGTTCGACCAACACGGTGCTTCACATCCCCGCCATCGCCCATGAAGCGGGAATCAAACTGGATTTGGACCTGTTCAACGAGATCAGCAAGAAAACACCCAATCTCTGCAAGCTCAGCCCTGCGGGACAACACCGGCTGGAAGATCTCGACAGGGCAGGCGGCGTTCAGGCCGTGATGAAAGAAATCAGCCAGTTAGGCGTTATCGACCTGAAATCCAAAACAGTAACGGGAAAAACAGTCGGCGACAACCTGAAGGGTTCCGCCGTGTTGAATCGCGAGGTGATCCGCCCTCTCAATAATCCCTACTCGAAGGAAGGGGGCATCGCCATCCTCAGGGGCAATCTGGCCCCGGACGGCGCCGTGGTCAAACAGTCCGCCGTGGCGGAAAACATGCTGGTCAACGAAGGCAAAGCCCGTGTCTTTGACTCTGAAGACGATGCCATTGCCGCCATCCTCGGCGGAAAGATCAAGCCGGGCAACATCGTCGTTATCCGTTACGAAGGTCCCAAGGGGGGGCCGGGAATGCGGGAAATGCTGGCGCCGACGTCCGCCATTGCCGGTATGGGGCTTGATACAACAGTCTCCCTCCTGACGGATGGAAGGTTCAGCGGAGGCACCCGCGGCGCCGCCATCGGGCATATCTCCCCGGAAGCGGCTGAAGGCGGCCCCATTGCCCTCATCAAAGAGGGAGATATGATTGCCATCGATATCCCGAATAAAACCATCACCCTGAAAGTCAGCCCGGATGAACTGAAGAAGCGGCAGAAGGCATTCAAACCGCGACAGCCCGCCATCAAAAGCGGTTACCTGGCCCGCTACGCCCGCCTGGTCACCTCAGCCAGCACCGGCGCCATTTTCAAGGACTAAAAGATCTATAAAAACAAAGCCCCCTTTTCTCGTAATGAGAAGCGGGGGTTTTTGTTCTATTTGAGCGTGTTCGTCAGGGCGGCATTCGTGACAGGTTTTTCCAGAATGGTATTGAAGACCTCCATGAGGCCGGGATTCTCCAGATTGGCGGCAAAGATATAGCCCTGGGAGACCCCGATGAGACCCTTCTTGACGGCGTCCTGGATCTCTTTCGGAAGCTTCAGAAGCGTGAGGATGTTTTTGATTGATGTAATTGATTTTCCTGAGCTTTGTGCGATTGCGTCAACAGTTGACGCAAATGCGTTATCGACCCTGCCGGGATCGATTCTGTAATAGATGATGTTATTGAGAATCTGATCGAATTCAGCGGAGAAGATATTTATCCTCCTTCCCGACGACGATGACCAGCTCCAGGATGCCCCTCGCCGCGACGGAAGCCACAAGAGCTTTGAACGAATCCGACTCCATATCGATGCCGGTTCTGATCTGCTTCTCCACGATAATCCGTTCCAGGGGAATGTACATATAACCGCCGCTTGCCGATGCCATTGTTGATTTCTCCTTTGTTTTTAGAATGGGGGACAGATTTAAAATCTGTCCCCCACACGCTGAAATGCACCCGTCTCTGTCTCTCGTGTAATCAACCACTCACCTCAAATTCCCGCGTCAGCTTTTCAAAGCTCATATTGAACATGACGGCGTTGTGGGGAATGAGGATATACTTCCATGGCTTGCCACCATTCTGCGTCGTAAATTCCGAGGCATTCTTGCAGTATAAAAGAGCGGCTGTTGTTTTCTCCTGAACATCAGTAGTCTCGATATCCGCTTCTTTCTTCGTCTCGATCATATAGATCGCATCTTTCGCCT
>JBAWYD010000067.1:0-14003 GCA_037143735.1 Deltaproteobacteria bacterium | reverse complement strand
CTGCCGCTCATGTTTCTCCTTATCCATGTTCAGAAGCATGATCACAAAGAGGAAAAGCACCATGACAGCGCCGGCGTATACGATGACCTGGATGACGGCAATAAATTCGGCGCCCAGCACGAGATAGAGACCTGCCATGGAGAGAAAGGTAATGATTAAACAGAAGGCCGAATAGAGTGGGCTCTTCTGAAACACCACGAAAAGACTCGATATGAGGGTGATTCCGCCGATGACGATAAATAAAAAAAGCTCCATCAAGCCTTCTCCTTATTCCGGACACTCTAAGAGATCTTCTTTGTTGAGAAGAAGCTTCTTCTTGTCATCCGTGGCCAATTCATACGCGTGACTCAATTTAATAGCGTCCTTCGGGCAACTCTGTTCGCAGAAACTGCAAAAGATACAGCGGCCGATATCCAGTTCAAAAATCGCCGGATAACGGCTGTTGTCTTCCCGTTTCCCCAATGTAACCCTGATCGCCTGCGCCGGGCATCCCCGGGCACAAATGCCACACCCGATACATGTTTCCTTCCCGTCTTCTCCCTTGACGAGACAAGGACGTCCCCGCCATCTTTCATACATGACCTTTTTTTCTTCCGGATACAGAAGGGTAGTCCGTGGACGGAAGAGCGTTTTGAAGGTAAGAGCCAATCCTTTTGCCAGTGGTATGATCATGATCTTTCCTATATCCGTTTTCGCCTAAGGTATTACAGGTATCCAAACAGCTTCATCGTGAAAGGGGAAATGAGAATGTTCACCAGTGTTGCGGGCAGCAGAACTTTCCATCCCAGTTTCATCAGGAGGTCGTAGCGGAAACGGGGGTAAGTGGCCCGTACCCAGATGAAGAAGAACACCAACATAAATGTTTTTACACAGAAATAAATAACAGGCAGGAAATAATTTAAACCCGGCACATCTACAAATGGTCCTTGCCACCCACCCAGGAAGAAGGTCACCGTCAAGGCACTGGCAGCAATCATATGTCCGTATTCAGCCAGATAGAACAAGGCGAATTTCATGGAGCTGTATTCCATCTGGTAACCTGCAACGAGTTCGTTTTCGCATTCGGTAAAGTCGAAAGGGGTACGGCCGGTTTCGGCAAAAACTGCGATTAAAAAAATAACGAAGGCAAGAGGCTGGGTGAAACAGAACCACTTGGGAATGACGCCAAACCAGCAACCCCCTTGAAACTTCACGATATCCATCAGGCTCATGGAACCGGTTGTCATGATGATGCCGACGAGGGCAAGGCCTGCGGCCAGTTCATAGCTGATCATGACGGCAGCTGCGCGCACACCACCCAGAAGGGCGTATTTATTGTTTGAACCCCAGCCTGCCATGATGAGTCCATAAATCCCGATGGAGGAAATCGCAAAAACAATCAGGATGGCCACATTGACATCGGCGATGACCCCTCGATTCGCATTTGCGAGGGTGAAATTATATACCCGCCCGCCAATTTCCATCGTCGCCGGCCAGATCACATCTCCGAAAGGAATCACCGAAAAGGTCATTAAGGCTGCAGCGACAAAAACAATAGGAGCGAGGATATATACGGCTTTATTGGCTTCCGATACGGTTACATCTTCCTTCATAAACATTTTAATGCCGTCCGCGACCGGTTGCAAAAGACCCTGCCAACCCACCCGATTGGGACCATAGCGTTCCTGGAAAAATCCCAGCAGACGCCTTTCCAGAAGGGTGACGTATGCCAGAATCAGCATGAAAAGAGCAAAAAACACCCCTATTTTTACGAGGATTAAAATAACTGAAGCCACCAGATCCATATTCGATTCAGGCATGGTCGTAACGTCTTCCCAATTGGAGTTTGTGCTGCGTTTCCCTTATTTTTATATTATGATTTGGATCTCACTCTTGAAGATCCTTTTGTTTTATCCCCTCAGCGGTCCACTTCCGCCAATACCAGATCCACGCTGGAGAGCGCTGCCACCATGTCGGAGAAGAGCTTTCCCTCACACATCTTCGGGAGAGACTGCAAATTGACAAACGTGGGGGCGCGGACTTTCATGCGGAACGGCTGCGCTGTGCCGTCACTCACGATATAGAATCCAAGTTCTCCCCGGGGCGCCTCAATCGCCATATACACTTCCCCTGCCGGCGGCTTGAGAGTACCTTTCATGGTGACGCTGTGATCACCCTCCGGCAGACTTTCCAGTGCCTGACGAATGATCTCGTTGCTCTGGCGCATTTCCATCATTCGCACCCGGTAGCGGTCATAGGCGTCGCAGCCGTGATATACGACCGTCTTGAAATCAAATTTGTCGTAGCTCGAGTACGGTTGATTCTTCCGCAAATCCCAGTCGATACCTGCGGCTCTCGCCATGGGGCCGGAAATGCCCAGTTTGATGCAGTCTTCCGCTGAAAGGTAGCCCACGCCTTGGGTGCGGCTCTTCCAGATCTTGTTCTCCGTCAAAAGCGTTTCGTATTCATCCACGCGGGGTGGAAAGTTTTTTATGAATTTCATGCATTCGTCCCGGAATTCAGGGGGAAGATCCATCGACATGCCGCCGACGCGGAAAAACGACGGGGTGAGGCGGGAACCGGTGATCATTTCCAGAAAAAAGAGAATCTGTTCCCGTTCCCGGACCATAAAAAAGAAAGGTGTCATGGCGCCCAGATCGTGAGCGTTGGCGCCTGCCCAGAAAAGATGGCTGGAGATGCGGCTGAGTTCGGTGAGGATCACCCGGATGTACTGCCCTCTCGGCGGCACCTCGATTCCCAGGAGTTTTTCAACCGTCAGGCAATAGCCCAGGTTGTTTGACGCCCCGGCCATATAATCCAGCCGGTCAGTCAGGGGGATGACCTGATGGTATGTTCGGTTTTCTGCTATTTTCTCGATGCCGCGGTGCAGATATCCGAGATGGGGAACCACCTTGACAACGGTCTCGCCGTCCAGTTCCACAACCGCCCGGAAGACGCCATGGGTGGAGGGGTGCTGCGGCCCCATATTGATTTCCATGGTTTCGGTTTCACCGCGTTTTCTCTTTTCTTGATGTAATCTGATTTCCGGTTCTGCCATTCTCGTCCCTTATCTACATTCTGTAATTTCACTATCTTCGCACTGGCGGAAGTACCCTCACAACTCGTCTTTGCCTTCCAGTGGATAATCCTTCCGGAGGGGAAAGCAATCCCAGTGGTAGGGCAGAAGGATGCGCCGCAGATCGGGGTGGTTCAAAAATTTGACGCCCAACAAGTCGTAGGTTTCGCGCTCATGCCAGTCGGCGGTCGGCCAGACACCGGTCATCGTTTCGATTTCAGGATTCTCGCCCTCCAGGGGAACCTTGAGACGCAACCTCCGGTTGTGTTTGTGGGAAAGGAGATGATACACCATAACGAAACGAGGGGTTTTGTCTTTATAATCCACCGCTGTGACATCTGCCAGAAAGCGGAAGGAATAGTCGGGATCATCCCTGAGAAAGGTGCATGCCTGAAGCAACCCGTCCCGCTTCAGTGTAACAGTGACGTCTCCCCGGTATTCTTCAACATTTAATACCGCATCGGGAAATGCGTTTTTAAGCTTGGTGACATCCGTCATACTTTACGGCTCCCTCATTGGATTACTTCTTCGAATGCAACGGCTTTTCCTGCATGATCTTGTCGTGCAACTTGAGAATTCCATCTATCAGCGCTTCCGGACGGGGGGGACAGCCGGGAATGTACATATCCACCGGGAGATATTGATCGATACCCTGAACCACGGCATAGGAACGAAAGATTCCCCCCGAAGTGGCACAGGCTCCCATGGCGATCACCCATTTGGGATTGGCCATCTGCTCGTAAATCCGCAATACCACGGGCAGCATTTTCTTGGTTACGGTTCCCGCCACAATCATCAGGTCCGCCTGACGAGGAGAAGGCCGAAAGACCTCCATGCCGAAGCGGGACAGATCATAGGGGGATAATGCCACGTCGATCATCTCCAGGGCGCAGCAGGCCAGCCCGAAGCTACAGGGCCACAGGGAACTCTTGCGCGACCAGTTGATTGCCTTTTCCAGAGAAGTAACGATGAACCCGTCGCCGTATTTATCGCCAAGACACGTCTCTAATCCCATTCCAGAGCTCCTTTACGCCATACGTAGGCCAGGCCGGCGAACAAAATCAGAATGAAGATCGCCATTTCAACGAAACCGAACAGCCCCAGGTCCCTGAATACTACCGCCCATGGGAAAAGGAACACGGCTTCAATGTCGAACACGATGAAAAGCATGGCGATGATATAGAATTTGACGGAAAAGCGGACGCGGTTGGGCCCGATGGGCTCCATGCCGCATTCATACGTCTCGAGTTTCACCCTGCTGTGGGTTCGCGGCCCTAAAATTGTGGAGAAAAAAACGACAACAGCACCAAAGCCTACAGCCACAACGAGATAAATGGCGATTGGCAAATAATCAAGCAACATAACGGCCCTCTCACAACAAAATCGGTCTTGATGCCATTAAGAGTTGTCTCCTTTCGTACCGGCTCCACAGAATGGGTATTCGTGATAAGCCCTGACGCCGGACGGATAGGACACGTGTGTATGCGCGCCGCAGCATGAATTGAAAAACCCATCAGAAGCCCGCTATTTTCGCGGCGCTTTAATATATTAAGAGCACCCTTTAGTCAAGTAAAAAATGCCGATTTCGATAAAACTCCACAGAGGAAATGGATCAACATCGTTTATCGTTTGGAGAATGATATTAAATAACCGATATTTATCCATGGGGCGTTTTTCCGGAATTCTAATATTGAAGGCCGAAAGTTTGAATATGTCTTGACATTTGAGCGAAATGTGGTATCAGGGTGGCCGCTTGCCTAAGGAGTAAACAGATTGTGTGGAGGTAGTTCCGCAGGTTTCAGGAAGTGAAACCTGCTTCCGTAAAAGAATAATAAACGATAGGAGATGGAGCATTGTACAAGGTATTGGAGAAGACTTATTTGCAGGAAATTGTTGTCAGAATGGTGATTGAGGCTCCTGAGATTGCCCGCAAGAGAAAGGCAGGGCAGTTTGTCGTTCTGATGATCGACGACAAGGGGGAGAGAATTCCTCTGACCATCGTTGATTCTGACAGTCAAAAGGGGACGATCACGATTATTTATCAGATCGTCGGTAAAACAACGGCGCAACTGGCGAAACTGGAGAAGGGCGGCTTCATCATGCATGTCCTGGGTCCCCTCGGGCATCCCACCGAGGTAAAGAACTTCGGTACAGCCGTGGTTATTGGCGGAGGCGTGGGGATAGGTGTGGCTTACCCCATAGCGGCGGCGCTCAAGAAGGCGGGGAACAAGGTTATATCCATCATCGGGGCACGGACGAAGGATATCCTGATTCTCGAAGAGGATATGAGTAAAGTCAGTGACCAGTTGCTGGTCGCTACCGATGACGGCAGTTACGGGTTTCATGGGTTTGTCAGCACCGTTCTGCAGAACCTCATCGACTCGAAAGAAAAGATCGATATTGCATATGCCATCGGACCCGTACCGATGATGCGTGTCTTGGCAAATTTAACAAAGCCTTACGGCATCAAGACCATCGTCAGTCTGAACCCGATCATGGTGGACGCCACGGGAATGTGCGGCGCGTGCCGTGTTGCTGTGGGAGGAAAGACAATGTTCGGCTGTGTGGATGGGCCGGAATTTGACGGTCACGAAGTCGATTTCAATTTATTAATGACCCGCCTCAGAATGTATTGTAATGAAGAAAAGCAGGCGATGGATAATTACAGGTGTGAACATCATGGAAAATAAAGAAAAAACTGAAAAAAAAGAAAAGAAGGAAAAAGTTCCCCGACAGGCTATGCCTGAACAGGATCCCAAAAAGAGAATTCACAATTTTAACGAGGTTCCTATTGGGTATTCAAAAGAGATTGCCATGGCAGAAGCGAGCAGGTGTATTCAGTGCAAGAAACCCTCTTGTGTGGCAGGATGTCCTGTGGATGTTAAGATCCCCGAATTTATCCAGCTGATTGCAGAGGGGCATTTTATCGAAGCCGCCTGGAAACTCAAAGAGACGAACGCCCTTCCTGCCGTCTGCGGAAGAGTCTGTCCTCAGGAAGATCAGTGTGAGAAGCTCTGTGTTCTGGGAAAGAAAGGTGATCCCGTAGCCGTAGGGAGACTGGAACGCTTTGCGGCCGATTTTGAGCGGGAATCAGGAAATATTGTCATTCCCGAAGTAGCGCCGCCGACAGGTAAAAAAATAGCCGTCGTGGGAGCAGGACCGGCGGGACTCACGATCGCCGGAGACCTGGTGAAACTTGGCCATGACGTGACGATTTTTGAAGCCCTCCATAAATCCGGAGGCGTTTTGATCTATGGCATTCCCGAGTTCCGTCTTCCCAAGGCGATTGTGGATGCGGAGGTGAATTATCTGGAGAAACTCGGGGCAAAGATCGTAACGAATGCCGCCATCGGCCGGTTGAAGACGGTGGACGAGCTCTTTGCCGAGGGGTTTCATGCCGTATTTCTTGGTGTCGGCGCCGGCGCCCCTGTGTTCATGAATATCCCGGGTGAAAACCTGAGCGGCATCTATTCCGCCAATGAATATCTTACGAGATCCAATCTTATGAAGGCCTATCTGTTCCCCGAATATGACACGCCCATTGTACGCGGGAAAAATGTAGCCGTCATCGGCGGCGGCAACGTGGCCATGGATTCGGTGCGAACGGCTCTCCGCCTGGGTGCCGACAATGCCTACATCATCTATCGCCGCAGTGAAGTGGAGCTTCCGGCAAGAAAGGAAGAAGTCCATCATGCCCACGAAGAGGGCGTTCAGTTCAAAATACTCCATAATCCTGTAGAGTATATCGGTGATGAAAACGGCTGGGTGAAGCAGATTAAGTGTATCCGGATGGAACTGGGAGAACCTGATGCATCGGGAAGGCGACGGCCGATACCTATAAAGGGATCCGAGTTTACAATTGATGTGGATACGGTTGTCGTAGCCATCGGAACGGAGGCCAACCCGGTGATACCTAAGACGACGCCGGGGCTGGACGTAAATAAATGGGGTTACATCGTGACCAAAGGTGAGGCGGGAGAAACCAGCAGAGAAGGGGTTTACGCCGGGGGAGATATTGTAACCGGATCGGCCACGGTTATTCTTGCCATGGGCGCCGGAAGACAGGCAGCCAATGCAATTGATGCCTATGTCATGTCCAGGAGCTGAAATTTTATAAAATTCCAAAAAGGGCCGGGATAAATATCCCGGCCCTTTTTTATTGTGACAAGAAATCTTCTCTGACTCAATCGAACAGCTTCTTTTTCACGGCATTTAGTCATTGAAAATCTAAGCACTCTAATTTAGAATGCAGACATAAGCTGGAAGGCGGGTTAAAAAACACGTTCTTGTCCCGCGCGTCGAAGGAAAGGGCGCATATTCTTGATGAAGAAATGGAGCGAAAAAAAGTGAAGGTCCATCGTAAAATAGTGCTTGTCCTTGTCCTTTCATTTTTTCTTGTATCCTGCCTGAACTGGATCCTGGAAAACCCCTCCTTTGTCCTTCGCGAGATCACCCTCAGCCCCCGCTCCTTTACAGAAATGAATCTTCTCCTCGGTTTCGAGGTGCAGAATCCGAACCGCTTTGACATCACGTTAAAGTCTTTCGAATACACCCTTTCCCTGAAGAACGAGGTAATCGGAAATGGCCATTTGGAAAAGGCAGTCCTGATTCCATCGTCATCGACAACAACGTTACAGGTACCTGTCGTTGCCAAGTTCAAAGACCTGGGTGGAAGCCTGAAGGCCGTAATCACCGGGGATGAACTGCCATACAGGATAGAGGCAAAGGCCGAGATCGGGACATCTTTCGGAAGTCACATTTTTCCCTTCTCCAAAGAGGATCGTATCAATTCGAAAAAAAAATAATTAACTCATGATGGATCTTGAGAGGCTGATGAATGAATGGAAAGACAATCATCACTGCATTGTGTTCTACTTTATTGATGGTTCCATCATTCCTGTCCACGAGCTGTCCTGCCTTTGCTGAAGTCAAGACCTTTGAAAAGGGATATACCTATCAGGCGATGGAGATGGACAGTGATATGTCCTCCAGAGTCATGGTCCGGGCGGAGGTTGAAAGACTTCTTTACGCGGAACTTGTAAGTTATCTTGAGGAACATACAGACGCAAAAGGTTTTAAACTCAGCCGGGGAGATCTCCGTTATCTGTCATCATCACTGGTGCGGTTGGAGGCGGTTTCGGAAAGCCGTGACGGAAAGTATTTTTCCATGAAGGCGAAAATCGTGACCGATCCCCTGGTAGTTGTGAAGGCCCTGGATTCACTCCGCAAGGATTTCCAGAAGAGCGCCGACTTAAAGGAGATCGGGAGAAGAGTGGAAACGGCGCTTATCAAGATAGATGAGCTGAAAAATGGACCCGCATCCAAGGGCACGAATGAATCGATAGAAAAACAATATCTCCTTGCCGTCGATGGGTTGAGCGCCTGGATTCTCTGCCGCGAGGGATACCGGCTGCTGCTATCAGGAAAGGACCGGGAAGCAATAGAGGTCTTCACGAACGCCATCGAACTTCAGAAAGAGGAAAGGTTTTTTTATCTTTTCCGGGAGAGAGTCTTTGAAAAAAGGGGCGAATTACAGAAGGCACTGGATGATTTCAACAGGCTTGTTGAACTGAATCCGCGAGATGAATCGATCTACCTCGGCCGCGCTGTTCTCGAGGAAAAAAGGGGAGAGATCGAAAAAGCGATTCAGGATTGCAGCAGGGCCATCAAGCTCAAAGCCGATTATTCCGATGCTTATTATCAACGGGGCAGATTTTATGAAAAAACAGGCAACATGCCCCTTGCCATCAATGATTATCACCGGGCTCTTGAAAAAAATCCGAAACATTCACAAGCCCCCGCCAGTCTTGCCCTGGCCTACCAGAAACTGGGAATCCATGACACGCCCATCGAGTATTACGACGACCTCATCGCACACAATCCAAAACAGGAGAGCGCCCATTATAGACGTGGGGTCGCTTACTGGGCAGCCGGCAGATATGATAAGGCCATCAGGGACTACGACGTTGTCCTGAAAATGAATCCCCGGGATGCACGTGTCTGCCTGCTCCGGTCGATAGCTTACGGGCGTCTGGGTAACTATACGAAAGCCTTGGGTGATTATCGG
This sequence comes from Deltaproteobacteria bacterium, assembly GCA_037143735.1. Lineage (GTDB taxonomy): Bacteria > Desulfobacterota > Syntrophia > Syntrophales > UBA2185 > JAPLJQ01. The sequence goes on along the minus strand of JBAWYD010000067.1, from coordinate 4,881 downwards.
AAGGCACTGGAGATGGATCCTCGGGATATCCTTGCCTACGGCGCCTTCACGAGGGGCTACGGCGGTTCTGAAAACGACGAAAGGGCTATCCGGGAGTTCAGGAAAATAAAGGAGATAAAACCCGTAAATGCCACAGAATACCTCTACCGGGGGATCGTCTTGTGGGAATTGAGAGAGTATGAAAGGGCCGTGGAGGATTTCAATACGGTCATGAAATTGGATCCGAAAAACACGAAGCCCTATCTCTATCGTGGCGTTGCCTATGGAAAGCTGGGAAACTATGAACGGACAGTCAAATATTGCAGCATTGCAATCGAGATTAATCCGAAAGAAGCTATCGCCTACTACATACGCGCGCTGGCATACGGGGAATTAAGGCTCATCAGGGAATCCCTCCAGGACATGAAAACCGCAGCAGGGCTGGGTCTTAAAGCGGCAGAGGATTATCTGGCATCCCTGGGATTTAAAAAGTGAAGCCGACACGTTATACGGAACATCTTTCTATTCATCATACTCTTCTTTTTGTCATTGATTGAATACCTCTTTCCTGTCTCTCACTTTCTCTCTCCAGGTATTAAGAGGGGCGCAACATCCCCTGTCGATGTTCAGAGCGTTTTTGTATAGGTCAACCAACTCACACATATATCTGTTTCCATTCCATTTCAGTGCGGGACATCTTCCTTCTTGCCCGAACAGGAATAATCCAATTGAGCACCTGGCCGTTATACAGCAATAGCCGCACCCTACACACGGTCTTACGATGAACATTTTATTGCACGCCCCCCCTCATCCCCTGTTTAACGGTCAAGTCAGCCAAACCTCGCCAGTCAGCGACTCAAAAAATAACCCCGCCTCTCTTGCTTTGAGAAACGGGGTGTTTCATTCATCGACATCGCATGTCCCCGATGAAGGGTTAATGAAATGGTTAAAAATCTTATCCTTATTCCGGAGATTAATAAAATAAAGCCACAGGTTAAGTCAAGGGAAATGTATGATAATGGCCAGGGCGCAGGCGGCAGATGAGAACCGATTTTGGCTTTGCATATTTATCCAGTGACGTTTATCCCCTCCCCAAGGGGTGGCGGAATGGATCGGATTCCAGTGGCGGAATCCAGTGGCTGATTGCGTCGGAATACGCAGACACCGGGCTACCCGATTAGGGCAATATTTAAAATGCAAATAGCCGCTGTAATACGGCAAGAACTTTTAACTGGGTTTCTGAATCAAGTGTGCCAATGTTTTTTATAAGTCTCGTTTTGTCTATTGTTCGTATCTGATCTAAAACGATATGCCCCTTTTTTTTCTTGAAATTGCATTCTATTCGTGTGGGGTATTCTTTCTCGGCTGAAGTCATCGGGGCAACGATAACGGTACGGATATGTCGGTTCATTTCGTCTGGAGAAATAATCAAACAAGGTCGCGTTTTCTGAATTTCGGAACCGACAGTTGGATCAAGATTTGTCAAATACACATCGAAGCGATTTACTACCATTGCCATTCCTCATCATCCCAGGAATGTGCAATGTTGTCGTTTCCGTTTATCAATACGTCATCATAGTTTTGGGCCATGGCTTTGAAAGCATTATCCCAACCTGATCTTGGATTTGAGATCGGACGAATAATGATGCTGGATTTATCTATCTCCAGCTCAACGTCATCCTTAATTCCAGTTTGATCAAGGAATGGCTTTGGAATACGGATTCCTTGGGAATTACCTATCTTTACAATATGTGCTCTCATTTTTTACCTCCTTGACCAAACAGTTGCTACATTGTAATTACACTTATCTTAAAAGTCAATGCTTTAATTGCTTTTGTTTTTGCTGCTCACTGAACGAAAAAGGGGATGCGGTCTTCTCTTCAAAAAACTTTCCCGGACTGGAGATTGAATTGAGGGAGGTGTTCGGCAGGGTTGCCTCCGCCAAACCTCTTGTCCGAGATGCCCGTTGCCCCGGACAGTCGCTCGATTTTATTTCTTTTGATTTGACTTTCGCCTATTATAGCATAGTAGTATGCTACAATAGATTGTTGAGGAAGATTTCACGAGGACAGCAAAAACAGCAACAGCAAGAGCGTTGATTGATCCAGAAATAAAAATGCAGGCAGAAACAATATTGAAGGAATTAGGTTTGTCAGTATCAAATGCTTGTGAGTTGTTTTATCGACAGGTTATTGCACAGAGAGGCCTTCCCTTTGAATTGCATATTCCCAATGAAAAAACTATGGAAGCTGTAAAATATTCAAGAAAGGGCAATGGAAAAAGAGAGGGGTCAAAACCGCTCAGGCTTTGACCCCTCTTCTTTTTTACATGCATTAAGAGGTTATTTTAGTGGGCTTCTTCCATCGCCCCAACGAAGTATATCATGGACAAGATCATAAAGACGAGGGTCTGGATGACGGATATTAACACTTTCAGCACAAGAATGGGCATCGGAACAAGGAAGGGAGCCAGCAGGAACAATACGGCTACAACAATGTGTCCACCTTCGATATTTCCAAATAGTCGCACGGTAAGCGACAGGGGACGAACCAGGTGACTGACAATTTCAATCGGCACCATAATGGGTACCAGCCACCACACGGGGCCCATGAACTGTTTGACGTATTTGAACCCGTGAACCTTGATGCCTATGAAATGCGTCAGGAGAAAAACGATGATTGCCATGGAAGCGTTCGTGTTGAGATTGGCCGTGGGGGATCCAAAACCGGGAACAAGGCCTAAAAGATTTGACGTGAGGATAAAAAAGCCTATTGTGGCAATCAAAGGAAAGAACTTCCTGCCTGCATGTCCCATGGTCTCGGTTATCAGGGAATCGAACCCGCCTATGACGACTTCCATGGCGTTCTGGAACTTACCCGGGTATATATCCATCCGACGCGTCGCAAGGAAACCACACAGAATCAGCAAAGCCATGACAAACCAGGTATACATCACATGGTCTGGGATAAAGTGATTTTCAAGAAATGACAGAGAATGCATTGTTTAACTAACCTCCTCAACGCTATTTTTTTTTGAATACGCCATAACGACGGTGAATACAATGTTAATCATGACCAGAGAAAGGCCAACCAGCAAGCCGACGACATCTGCGATGTCCGCAGAAATGATAAAGTAAAGAACGACCGCAGTGACCACAAATCTGATAAAATACTTAAAAAATATGGATGACCTTGATCCCTCCGCAAGCAGGTGAAAAACGCTTCTCAGGTCGCGGTCAAGCCAGTGAAAATTAACAATACTGATAAGTCCTCCCAGCAGGAGCCCGAAACAAAACCTGACAGGCATGAACGGAAGACTCAAAACAAGAAATACTCCCAGAACGATCCAGTTGCTTATTTCAATCTTCTTTTGGATGGGGTCTTTTTCTATGTGGTTCACTTTTCAGACACGTAATAACCGGCTTTTCATCCGGGAAATATTTCTTAACGATCCAATATATATTCCTGAAACCGACAAAAATCCCAATCAGCAAAAAAGTGATGGTCAGTTTATGTCCGGTTCCAAACTTACCGTCTAAATAGGCTCCCAGGAAAAGGCATCCAAAAATGGCCAAAACCATGACTATGCCGATGCTGCTGGCATACGCCAACTGAAGGTACATCCTTCTTGATGCCTTACCCATTTGCGTGGCGCTCCTTAGCATGAACGGAAAGGGAAGTCAAACAAAAAAGTCATGACGGCGACGCATCACGGTACCAGTCAATGGTCTTCTTAAGCCCCTCTTCAAAGGTTGTCTTCGCGCGGAATCCAAATTCTTTAAAGGCCCTTGTGGTGTCAAGCATTCGGCGCGGCTGACCGTCCGGTTTCGTTTTGTCCCAGGCGATTCGGCCTTTGAATCCTGTCAGCTCAACGATGAGATGAACGAGGTCTTCTATGGATATTTCGAAGCCGGCGCCGATATTGACGGGATCGCTCTTGTTATATCCCTCCGCGGCAAGGATGATCCCCTCCGCGGCGTCTTCCACATAGATAAATTCGCGGGTTACCTTGCCCGTTCCCCAGACCACAATTTCGTCTTCACGATTCAGGATGGCATCGACGCATTTCTTGATAAGTGCCGGGATCACATGAGAGGAGCGGGGATCAAAGTTGTCACCCGGCCCGTAGAGATTCACGGGAAGAAGGAAAATGGCGTTGAAACCATACTGCAGGCGATAGCTCTGTGACTGGACCAGCATCATTTTCTTTGCAAGACCATACGGGGCATTTGTTTCTTCGGGATAGCCGTTCCACAGGTCATCCTCCTTAAAGGGGACGGGTGTAAACTTCGGGTAGGCACAGATCGTTCCTAATGCCAGGAATTTGGCAATTTTCCGCAGGTATCCCTCGTGAAGGAGCTGGACACCCATCATGATATTATCGTAAAAGAGGGACCCGGGATTCCCCTGGTTGAAGCCGATGCCGCCGACCTTTGCCGCCAAGTGGATGACAATATCGGGCCGGGTATCTTCGTACATCCTTATCACATCTTCGATGCGAACAAGGTTGTAGTCCGGCAAGTCTGCTATGGAAAGGTTCCTGCATCCTTTTTCTTTCAGTTTGCGGATGAGGTGCCCGCCGAGAAATCCCTTGCCGCCGGTAATCGTAATCCTTTTGTCCGTTAATGCGTTCATGTGCGCCCCGCGTTTCGCATTTCAGAGGAGTCATATCCTGCGTCCCGTAAGGTTTTTTCTTTTTTGGCCACCTCCATATCAGCCTCAATCATCATGTCGATCAGTTGATTGAAGCTTACCTGCGGCTTCCATCCCAGGTGCTTGTTTGCTTTAGAAGCGTCTCCGAGAAGGATATCAACTTCCGTCGGGCGGAAATATTTCGGATCGATCGTAACGTATTGATGATAATCAAGATCAAGCTTACGGAAGACTTTTTCGACGAATTCCC
>JBAWYD010000066.1:0-14194 GCA_037143735.1 Deltaproteobacteria bacterium | reverse complement strand
AGGCGACGGCAATATCTTCCCCCTTTTTTCCTGTCCTTATCCTGTCTGATCCCTTTATGCTTTTCTTAGAAGAATCCTTCATTACAAAAATAAAACCTTTATTGTCATTCCGTACCTGATCCGTAATCCAGGCTACACCAATCTTTATGATACGATTTAAAAGTCGAATTCTCTCGTTGACGACAGGGTGCTTATGTCCCGAATGCTGAAAGACCGTCGATGTATCTTGCAGCGTCCATGCCTTCCAATGGCCTCCCGGTGTTCTAATGTCCCGTAGCCTTTGTTTTTAAGAAAATTATACTGGGGAAACTGTCGATGATAGATCTCCATGATCCTATCCCTTGACACCTTGGCAATAATGGAGGCCGAGGCTACCGAAATGCTCAGGGAATCTCCCCTTATAATGGTTTCCTGGGGTATGGACAGAGCAATTTTCTTTGTTCCGTCAATAAGAAGATACTCGGGGGGATTGACCAGGTCTGATACGGCTTCACTCATGGCTAAAAGTGTTGCCTGAAGGATATTGACAGCATCAATAACGGGGACCTCGACGACACCGAGACCGACGGACAGGGCATCCCGCATGATGATGTCGTACAGTATGCCCCTTTTTTTTGCTGTAAGCTGTTTTGAATCCCTGATATCCGCGTTTTCATAATCGCGCGGGAGGACTACGGCTGCCGCAACAACGGGACCTGCAAGGGGGCCTCTGCCCGCCTCATCAACACCGGCAACCACTTTATAACCACGCTGATAGGCACGCCGCTCAAAACTGTTCATTTGATGTAACTATTAAACTCGAAGGCTATGTCCGTCATCACGACCAAAAGGGGCAATTTTCAAAATCTTGTCATGTCTTGCCCAGCTCTTTGATCCTCGCCTTTTTCCCTCTGAGGGCTCGCAGATAATATAAACGGGATCTTCTGACCCTGCCCCGAGTGACGACCTCAATCCTGTCGATGACCGGAGAATGAAGAGGAAATGTTCTTTCCACGCCGACGCCGTTAGATACCTTCCTCACAGTGAAGCTCGACCGGCTGTCGCCCCGTCTCTTGCGTATGACTACGCCTTCAAACGCCTGAATTCTTTGTTTCTGGCCTTCGATGATTCTTACATATACCCTCACGGTATCACCCGACTTGAAACCGGGAATATCACCCCTCATCTGCTCTTTTTCAAACATTTCCATGACGTTCATCTAAAATTTCCTCCTCATTCTTTCACTAATCTTTATAAATGCTGGATTCCCGCCTGCGCGGGAATGACAAATTGTTTACCCTTTTTTTATTGACTCCAGAATTTCTTTATCTTTTCCCGATAGCTCCGCTTTCTTCAACAGATCGGGTCGTTTTAACCGTGTTCTCCTGATGGATTCTCTGCGCCGCCAGGCCTGAATCTCCCGGTGATTTCCTGAGAGAAGGACTTCAGGAACCTGCCATCCCCTGTAATTAGCGGGACGCGTGTAGTGGGGATATTCCAGGAGTCCGTCAGACAAGGAATCCATAAATACTGATTCGTCATTCCCCAGAACGCCCGGTACCAGACGGGAAACGGCATCAATCACCACCATGGCCGGAATCTCTCCTCCCGTCAGTATATAATCGCCGATAGAAATTTCCCTGTCAATAAGGCAGGTTCTCACCCTTTCATCCACACCTTCATAATGTCCACACACAAGCACGATCCTGGAACAGGATGACAGTTCCCTGGCGATATCCTGGTTGAAAAGCTCACCCTGAGGAGTCATAAGAATGATCAGGACATCCTCCCGATTATGTACAATGGATGAAATGGCCCTCTCAATGGGCTCCACTTTCATCACCATACCGCCACCACCTCCATAAGGTGCGTCATCCGTTACCCTGTGTTTGTCTTCTGCATAATCACGGATGTTATGGAGGCAAATATCGAGGAGGCCTTTCTGTTTAGCTCTTTTCAGGATGCTGTAATGAAACGGAGATTCAAACATCTCCGGAAACAGGGACAGGATGTCAAATCTGATCATATCCGTCTATAATCCCTCAAGCAACCTGACGACCACCCTCCTTTGTTCCAGATCAATATTTTGGATAACATCAGCGATGGCAGGAAGGAGTATTTCTCTCTCACCTCCGGTACAGACATACACGTCATTGCCTCTTGTAGGGAAGATCGTTTCAATCTTTCCAAGAAAATGACCATCCTCCGTCATGACGTCGAGGCCTATGATATCCCGCCAGTAATATTCATTTTCAGCCAAATCTTTCAGTTTATCCGCAGGGATCATGACGTCACAACCCACAAGAGACTTCACACCTTCCAGGTCTTTTATGCCTTCAATTTCCAGAAAAAAAAACTTTCCCCTGACTCGAATGCCTTTCAGCCTGTAAGATTCTACCTGTGTTCCCTTTCCTATAAAAACCTCACCGAGTGACTGCAGAACGTCATTCGATTCCAGATACGAAAATACCTTCATGCAACCGTTAAAACCGTACGGCTTTATGATACGGCCCGCTTCAATGAAATTCATCGGCTCACTCAATTATTTCCAGAACCGCCCTCTTGCGCACTTTCGTTGATGCTGCACTTAAAATCGTTCTCATGGCTTTCGCGGTTCTTCCCTGCTTGCCGATCACTTTACCCAGGTCCTCTTTGGCAACCCGGAGTTCGATCACAGAGGTCTGTTCGCCCAGTATTTCGGACACTTCCACATGATCGGGATTATCAACCAATGCCTGAGCTATGTACTTGATCAATTCTTTCATCGTCACCACCTCCACTGAATTCCCTATAAGTTTAATCTCACCCGTGATATCGACGTTAACCGTAAAACCATCCACATAATGGCATCACTTTCACACATCTCAGAACACTGTTACACCCGGAAGCACGTTTTATGCCCTTGCGCTGATTCCCTTTTTCTTGAGCAATTGAGATACTGTTGCCGTCGGTTTGGCTCCCTTTGCAATCCAGTCAACAACTCTATCTTCTTTTAGATTTACTTCCGCTGGATTTTTGTTGGGATCATAATTACCGACAATCTCCAGAAACCTGCCATCCCTTGGGAACTCGGAATCAGCTACCACGATTCTATAGTAGGGTTTGCTTTTCCCGCCAAGGCGTGCCAATCTTATTTTAACTGCCATTCTTTTACCAATTACCTCCTGAAAATCTAATTTTGACGACTTCGTAAGTAGTTAACTTTTATTTCTATTCAAAGGCTTTCATTACAACAAAGAATCGAAGGTGCTTTGCCAGACTAAGAGATATAATATACTTTTTCTATTATTAAAAGGGAAATTTACCCCTGCCGAAAGATTTCATCCCTCCTCTTGCGGTCATCTTCTTCATCATTTTTCTCATCTCGCCGTAACTTTTCAGCAAGCGGTTAATGTCCTGAACGGTAGTCCCGCTCCCCCCGGCGATCCTTTTTCGTCTTTGCCCGTCAATGATCTGGTAGTTCAGACGCTCTCCCCTTGTCATGGAATCTATGATAGCCACGGTTTTTACCAGTTCTTTTTCGTCCGGCGTGACGTCCTTCAGTGCCTTTATTTTACCGAATCCCGGAATCATCTTCAGAATATCCTGCAGGGAGCCCATGGAACGGATTTTCTTCACCTGATCCCGAAAATCCTCGAGGGTAAACTCATTTTTCCTGATCTTCTTCTCAAGTTCCCGGGCCTCCTTTTCATCGACCGCAGCCTGCGCCTTTTCAACGAAGGTCAGAATATCGCCCATGCCCAGGATGCGCGACGCCATCCGCTCCGGATAACAGACTTCAAAGGCATCGATCTTTTCTCCCACGCCGACAAACTTAATTGGTTTTCCGATCACGGCTTTCAGTGAAAGAGCGGCCCCTCCACGGGCATCACCGTCCATTTTGGTCAGAATGACCCCGTCTATGCCAAGGAGCTCGTTGAATTTTCCCGCCACGTTCACAGCATCCTGACCCGTCATGGCATCCGCAACAAAGAGGATTTCCGTCGGATGAATCACATCTTTGATCCGCTTTAATTCATCCATCATATCGGCGTCTATATGGAGCCTTCCTGCCGTGTCGATGACCGCCACCTCATACCCGTTGCGTTTTGCCTCTTCGACCGCATGAACACAGATTTTCACCGGATCGGTGTTATCGCCGGCTGAATAGATCCCCACCCCGCCCAATTTCTCACCAAGTACGCGCAACTGTTCCATGGCTGCCGGCCTGTATACGTCGGCGGAAACAAGATAGGTTCTCATCCCCTGCCCGATCAGATGGCGTGCAAGTTTAACCGCCGTGGTTGTTTTTCCGCACCCCTGGAGCCCCACCAGCATGATGGGCGCAGGGAAACGACCGGAAAACCTTATCTGGCTGCTCGTCCCGCCCATGAGATCGACAAGCCTGTCGTGAACGATTTTTACGACCTGCTGTCCGGGCGTAATACTATCCAACACGTCCTGCCCGATTGCCCTTACCCTTACATCTTCGATAAAATCCTTTACGACCTTGAAATTAACATCCGCTTCGAGAAGGGCCATACGGACTTCTTTCAGGGCCGCGGCAATATTTTCCTCATCGAGACGGCCTTTACCCTTGAGTTTCCTGAAGATTCCGTCCAGCTTTTCTGTCAAACTCTCAAACATGACTTAAACATTCCCTTGATTCCATTGAAGAAATGGTTCCGCGATGCGAGGCCTTCATCAATCGTTCTTTTTATGAATCACACAGTTCACACCACGGATCTTTTTCGAAACAATATCGGTTACTTTTTGCGCCTGCTCGCGGCTCTCATAACCTTCCAGGACGACACGGTGCCACACACCCCGATCTCTCAGCTCCGCCGTCACGATCCGGGGAGAGTATCCGAGATTCATCAGTTTTTTGCATACCTGATCGGCTTTCCCCTTTTCCTTAAGAGAAACCACCTGTATCTGGTAGTTTCCTGTAACGGGAGAAGGTTTCACAGGGGTCTCTTTAGATGGAAGCGGCGCCAGGGCTGCTTGCTGCGACGGTTTTTCACTTTTCTTCTTGCCGAGGGTATCAAAGAAGGTCAAATCCATCTTGTCTTCGCCCGCCGGGGTATTTTCCTTCGGCGCCTCATTGACGACCGCAACGGTCTCGGCATTCTTCGGCGACCAGCCGAGGCACTCCATGATCACATAGTGAACTCCCCTGGCAACCTTTTCCGGATGTGCATCCATCAATTTGCCAACCTGGATGCCGAGAAGAAACGTCACGAACAAAAGACAGGAAATCGAAAGAACAAAGATTATTAATGACCGTTTACCCAGTTTCAGTTCAAAGGTTCGAATATTTTTCGTATTCATGATCCGCCATCATACCTTCTACATTTTTTCGGGCGCCGTTACGCCAAGCAATCCAAGGGTATTTTTTACAACGGTCCGGACGGATTTTGCGAGAAAAATCCTTGCCAGGCTGAGTCTCTCATCGTCCGAAATGACCTTGTGCTTGTTGTAGTAACTGTGAAAAATTGCCGCAAGGTCATTAAGATAAAACGTCAGACGATGGGGTTCCAGGTTAAGCACGGCCCCTTCAACCAATTCCGGGAAGCGTGCGATGACCTTGATTAACTGAATTTCTTCAGGAAGAGTCAGGAGATTTGGATCGACCTGTCCATACGTGGGAACGGTATAGCCACGTTCTTCGGCAAAGCGCAGGATGCTGCAAATCCTTGCATGGGCATATTGCACATAATAGACAGGATTTTCATTCGACTGTTTCTTCGCCAGATCCAAATCAAAATCCAAATGACTGTCTGACCGCCTCATCAGGAAATTATACCTTGCCGCATCCCGACCTACTTCACCCACAACCTCTCTCAAGGTAACAAATTCTCCCGCCCTCGTGGACATGGCTACAGGTTTTCCATCCCGTAGAAGATTAACAAGCTGTACCAGAACAATCTTCAGAGAATCCTTTTCGTACCCCAGGGATTGAATGCACGCAAGCATCCGGGGAATATAGCCGTGATGATCCGCTCCCCAGATATCAATCAGGGTATCAAATCCCCGTGCATACTTGTTCTGATGATAGGCAATATCGGCGGCAAAATAGGTGGGCTCGCCATTTTTCCGGATGACGACCCTGTCTTTTTCGTCCCCGAAATCGGTTGTCTTGAACCAGCGGGTTTCACCATCATGATAAATGAATCCCTTCGACTCCAGATCAGAGAGCAATCCAGCCACACATTCATCCCTGTACAGGTCCTTCTCGCTGAAGTAATTTTCAAAAACGACACCGAAGGCACTCAGGTCTTGTTTGATTTCATCAAGAATGGCTCCGGCGGCGTATTGCGTGAAATAGCGGACGACCTCTTCCTGTTCACCGTTTCTATGGATATCGCCGTCTTTTTTCATAATCCTTTCGGCAAGGTCCCTGATATAGTCGCCCTGATAACCGCCTTCAGGAAAATCAACCGTCTCACCCAGCAACGCCAGGTAGCGGCTGAAGACAGACCTGCCCAGATTATTCATCTGGTTCCCCATATCATTGATGTAATATTCCCTGAATACGGCGTATCCCGAAGCCCCGAGGATATTTGCGAGAACGTCCCCCACCACGGCGCCCCGGCCATGGCCGATATGCAGGGGGCCCGTCGGATTGGCGCTGACAAACTCCACAAGAATTTTCCTGCCCCTGCCCTGATCGGATGTTCCGTAATGATCTTTTTTCTCATCGATTTCTTTAAGCAGAGTCGCCCAGTAATTTTCTCTGATGAAAAAGTTTATAAATCCCGGACCTGCAATTTCGATCCGTTCCAGGATATGGTCCCGGTCTTCCATACATTCCAACAGGATTTCCGCAATTTTCCTGGGGGGCATTTTCTTCTTGACACGGGATGCCAGAACCATGGCCACATTGGAGGCATAGTCTCCGTGCATCATGTCTTTCGGAATTTCCAGTTCTATAAAGGGAAGCGTCCCTGTCTCGATGAGCCCCCGATCGATACAAGAATTTACCGCGTTATTGAGCAACCCGACCAATCTTTTTTTCATTTACACTTACTCTGACTTTCCGACACATATAAAAAAGTTGGCCAGAAAGCCAACCTCTCTTTTCTTATAAAAACTGATGACAGCCAACATCCCGTACTACAGATAACCCCGGGCACACGGGTTACTTCTTACCCATTTCCCGTCACAATCATGATCCGCTTCTGTATTTTTCATCCGCCGCGTCAATATCTTTTTCCTTAATGGAAAGATCTCTTGTAAAATCAGGACAATGGACAAATCCTGAGGCGTCGATCGAAACGGTGAATCGTTTCTGGCAAGTCGCACGCCACGCACATATGGAGCAATATTTCTTTTCTGTTCCCATGGTGAACCCTTCTTTCTAAACAAACGTCTATCGTCATTTTACCTTTTATTTATGAACGCTTTGAAAAACCCTTATGCCCTGCGGGGAGCCACAAGGGCACAGTATATTCATATGCCTGTGAAGTCAAGAATTTTCGACAAAACCCCTTAATATTGCAAGAAAAAGAGCATCATCACTTCCTTGCCGACAAAAAGATAGGCCATAGCCGCGATGGACAGAAACGGTCCGAAGGGAACGGCATATTTCATGTCCTTTCCTTTGGCTATCATCATCGACACACCCACCAGGGCGCCGAGAAGAGAACTCACAAATACAATAAACAGGAGGGACTTCCATCCCAGAAATCCTCCCATCATGGCAAGGAGCTTGATATCCCCACCTCCCATGCCCTCCCTTTTTGTGATGAGTTCATATACCACGGCAATGGCATACAGGCACCCGCCGCCAATTAAAACGCCTAAAACGACTTCCATCCAGGAAATACTCATGAAGAAAACGGCTATCAGGGAAAAAAGGGGGATGCCGGGTAATGTAATGACATCGGGAATAATCTGATGATCCAGGTCGATGAATGTGATGACAATCAATGAACAGCCAAAGACAAACACAAAAAGATACTGCAGACTGAGACCGAATTTCCAGAGGAGTGCTAAAGACATGACGGCCGTCAGTACTTCAACAAGAGGATACCGGCAGGATATCTTTTCATGGCAATCCCGGCATCTGCCCTTCAGGACGAGATAACTGACAACCGGGATATTGTCGTAAAACCGGATGGCGTGGTCACATTTCGGACAACGTGACGACGGAAAAACGATGGAGAGGCCTTCAGGAAGGCGGCAAATCAGCACATTGAGGAAACTCCCGATCGCGGCCCCCGCAACTGCCAGAAAGATGTCTAAGAGGATGATCATGGTCTGGCACTTTCAGCCGTCTTTCCTGCCCCATTTATAGGGAATGTCGTTATCGTGGGGATGAATTCTGAATTCATCGGGTTCTTTGTAGTTATAGGGCTCCGTCGGCACATTGACGACCACCGCTTCTTCGAGGGAAACACATGTGAATCCGTGGCACACATGAGGAGGGATGTGCAACAGAATAGGGTTGTGTTCACCTGCGAAGTATTCATTGATTTCGCCATACGTTGAAGAATCTTTCCGTCCGTCGTAGAGGACGATCTTCATCATTCCCTTCAAGACAGCCATATTGTCAAATTGTCTTTTATGATAATGCCATCCCTTCACCACACCCGGATAGGCCGTCGTCATATAAACCTGGCCGAATCCCTTGAACATCTCGTCGTCTACCCGGAGAATCTCCATCAATCTTCCCCGCTCATCCGGTATCACCTTCAGTTTCTTTATGATGACGCCTTCAATCATATATGTGCCTCATATTTTATTTGCTCCGGTTTTTGCCACCATGTTTCCCGCATACTGAAGGGACGCAAATGTCCCCGCATCACTCCACCAGCCATCAAGAATATCCCACTCCAGTTTTCCTTCTTCAAGGTAATAGTTATTGACATCCGTGATTTCCAGTTCCCCTCTCCGGGAAGGTTTCAGTGTCTTGATAAAATCAAAGACCTTACTGTCATACATATAAATGCCGATGACGGCACAATTGGAAGAAGGAACAGGCGGTTTTTCATCGATCCGGATAATCCGCTTTCCCTCGAAGGTCGCTACCCCGAAACGCCCGGGATCATCCACTTCCTTCAGGATGATTCGTGCGCCTTCCTTCTGCCTGCTGAATGCGTCAACCGCTTTCCCGATATTCTTTTCAATAATATTATCCCCGAGGACAACAACAATTTTCCCGTTATCGGCAAAGAATTCCGCCAGGCTGAGGGCAGCGGCTATGCCTCCCTCTCCCTCCTGATAGGTATAATTGATGTGCTTAAGCCCGAAGTCGCTGCCGTTTCCCAGAAGTCTGAGAAATTCTCCGGCATTGTTTCCACCGGTAACGATCAGAATTTCATCGATTCCCGCATTGACCAGGGTCTTGATGGGATAGTAGATCATGGGTTCATTGTAAACGGGTAGAAGGTGCTTGTTGGTCACCTTGGTGAGTGGATATAGCCTGCTCCCCAGGCCCCCTGCTAACACGACACCTTTCATACGGTCCTCCTGGTGCAATTTTGCGCTCCCCTATAGCATATTTAAGAACCCTCAACAATAAAAACATTCCCTCCCTTTTACATTCCTATCAGACATGATATAAGACACAGTGAACTAAATCAAAGAAGGACATCATCTTGACGGATGCATTTTACATGAACCGGGCTCTCAAACTCGCCCGCAAGGGAGAAGCATGGGTGAGTCCCAATCCCATGGTCGGGGCTGTCATCGTCAAAGGGAACCGGATCATTGGCGAGGGATACCACGAGAAGTTCGGAGACGATCACGCGGAAATCAATGCCATCCTCCGTTCCTCAGAACCGATCGATGGTTCCACCATTTATGTCACCCTTGAACCCTGCGCCCATTACGGAAAAACACCACCCTGCGTGGAGCGGTTGATTTCTCTCAAGCCGGCGCGGGTCGTTATCGGCGTCCTTGATCCCAACCCCCTGGTTTCCGGAAAAGGGATCAAAGTCCTCAATCAACACGGTATAGAAACAACGGTGGGCGTTCTTGAGGATGCCTGCAAAGACTTGAATGAACGGTTCTTCAAGTTCATTCAGACAAGAATTCCCTTCGTCACTCTGAAATTCGCCCAGACCATCGATGGAAGAATCGCAACGGCCTCGGGTCATTCACAATGGATCAGCTCCCTCCCTTCCCGCAGATTTGCCCACCGGTTGAGAAGCATTCACGACGCCGTCCTGGTCGGTGCGGGAACAGTCATCGCGGATAATCCGGAACTGACCGTCCGCCTCACCGGGGGAAGAAACCCTGTCAGAATCATCGTTGATTCTCATCTGCGCATTCCCCTTCACGCAAACGTCCTGACACATCAAGGCATGGCAAAAACGATCATCGCCACAACCAGGGGCGCCAACCTTGAAAAGCGCACCATTCTGACGGATATGGGCGTTGACGTCATGCTGATTGACGAAGATTCCCGCCACCGGATCGACATGAATAGCCTCCTTACAGAACTCGGGAAAAAAGAAATCTCTTCCGTTCTGGTCGAAGGGGGCGCCGCTGTGATCACAACCATTTTGAGAGAACAACTGGCGGACAGAGCAGTGATCATCATTGCGCCGAAAATTGTCGGAAAGGGAATCGAAGCCGTGGGGGATCTGGGAATCGAAAGAATTGATAATGCTCTTGAATTCTCCTTCAAAAGAATCATCCGAAAAGGCGATGACCTCGTCATTGACGGCAAAATAGAAAAGGTTGGCAAATAATCAGTTGAGGTGAACCTTTCAACTAAAAATCTTTAGTGGCCTCGGCAAGGAGCCTGTCAAGAACACAAGGTGGCAGCAACAGTTATGATGTGTTTCCGGATTTGCCCCAGTTGTTTGCCCAGGCAAACGCCTAACTTTAGGGTTGCAATCCGGTCGAAACGGCGTTATGGTGGGATCGCAATCCGATAAATAAGGAAAGATAAAACATGATCGATGATCTCTTCGCCCTCAGCCAGTCATTTCTTCGTCTCCGGGACCGCTCCTTTCAGCGATATTTCCTGAAAAGCCATCCCCTCAACAGTCGTTTCTCCCTCATCATCGGCCAGCGCGGCGTCGGCAAAACAACCGTAATCATTCAACATATATTGGCTACTTATCAGGATCTCTTTACTCCCAGGGCTCTATATGTCCAGACGGATCATTTTCGCGTCGCTTCCCGCTCCCTTTACGCTATTGCGGAAGAATTTAACAATCTTGGCGGTGAGCTGCTCTGCCTGGATGAAGTCCACAAATATCCGGCCTGGTCAATGGAGCTCAAGAGCATTTATGATACCTTTCCGCGCTTGAAGATCATCGCTTCCGGCAGTTCCGCCCTTGATATTACCCGGGGCAGCCACGATCTGAGCAGGCGCGCTGTTGTCTATACGATGACGGGCATGTCCTTCCGCGAATTTATCAGCCTCTTGCATGGCCTGGAATTGCCCGTATTTTCAATGCAGGAAATCACGGAAAATCATCAGCGAGGCGCCGGGTTCGTTATCGATGCCCTGGACAAAAAGAATCTTAAAATTCTCAGTCTCTTCAAGACATATTTACAGGTCGGTTATTACCCGTATTTCATGGAATATCGGGACCAGGATTCATTTTATCTTACCCTGGAACAGAACCTGAGAACTACCCTGGAAACGGATCTGATCGCCGCGCATAACTTTCTGAGCGGCGCCTCAATCAGGAAGATAAAAAAGTTGCTTGCTGCCATCGCCACGCAGACCCCTTTCACGCCGGATATGAAGAAACTGAAAGCAATGCTGGAAATTGGCGATGAACGAACCTTGAAACTCTATTTGCAATATCTTGAGGAGGCGGGTCTGATTCTCATGGCCCCAAGAGGAAAGACAGGATTTGGCGCGCTTCGAAAGCCGGAAAAGATCTATCTTAACAATCCAACGCTTATCCACGCCTTAGCCTTGCCGCAACAACCTGATCAGGGGTCTTTGCGGGAAACATTCTTTTTCAATATGATCGGTAACAGTTACCCCGTTTCCATCCCCCGCCGGGGCGACTTCCTGGTGGATGATCGCCTGATATTTGAGATCGGTGGGAAAAACAAGGATTTCCAGCAGATCAAGGATTTGCCGGACTCGTTTCTGGCTGTTGACGATATAGAAAGCGGATACGGCGCCCGGATACCGTTGTGGTTGTTCGGTTTTCTCTATTAGGGATGCCTGCCTGCGATTGTTTCGGGAAAAAGGTTATCGACTTGAAGGGATCAGATTTTAAGATGAGCGACCAAGCCATGACAAAGCAGAAATTGATTCAGGAGCTGGAACGTCTGAGACACAGAATTACGGCGCTGGAACGAGCGGAAGCAAATCATAAGCGCAAGGAGGATGCCCTGCGCCGGCATGGACAGGAATTAGATGCGCTGGCCGAGAATGCCCCGAATCTGGTGGTTCGTTTTGACACTTCTCTGCGCCATTTATACGTGAACAAGGCGGTTGAGCAACTAACCGGCATCTCCAGGGCGGAGTATCTGCACAAGACCAATGAAGAGATGGGCATGCCGCCGGAGTTGGTCAGTTTCTGGAATAAAGAACTTAACGAGGCCATTCGTAACGCGGCGCCCAAGACGATGACCTTTCAATTTACCTGTGCGGACGGTATCCCGCGCGATTTTGAAGCGCAGCTAATTCCCGAGTTCTCAGATGACGAAAAGGTTGAATCGCTGCTTTCCATCGTATGCGATATTTCCAATCGCAAGCAGGCGGAGCGAGAGCTGCGGGAAAGCGAAGAAAAATTTCGCAATCTGGTGGAATCTATCAGTGACGTCATTTACGAAATCGACAGCCAGGGCGTGATTGTTTATGTCAGCCCTATTATTAAGGATGTCCTGGGATACGACCCGGCTGATATTATCGGGAAGAACTTTATCGAATTTGTGTACAAGGATGATCGGAGTCGTCTGATAGCGCTTTTTTCGGATCTCCGCACGGGAGTGGAAATCCCTTCGGAATATAGATTAACGGACAAATCCGGCAACCCCAGATGGGTGCGGACGAAAACCAGGCCGGTCATGGAAGATGGCCGGTTTTCCGGCGCGCGCGGAACGCTTATAAGAGATGTCACCGAGCGCAAGCGGGCAGAAAATAACCTTATCGGAACAGTGCAGCAGTTGCAGGAAACAAGAGACATGTTGATCCAGTTCGAAAAGGAAGCGGCGGTCGGACGATTGGCGGTCGGCATCGCTCATGAAACGCTCAATCCCGCCAGCATCATCTCCTCCCGACTTCAATTTCTGGAAGAAGAAAACCTTTCGGAACCGGCCCGGGAAAACGTGAGGATCAGCCGGGAACAGCTTCAGAGAATTGTAAAGACCAGCCAGAACCTGCTGCAATCCTCCGCCAAAAAGCCAAGGGTGTCTGTTGGCGGCGACCTCCGCCGCGTCATCGAAGCGGGTCTGCAAATGACGGAGCGCCGGATTACAGAAGATCGTGTCCAGGTCGAGTACGATCCCTCGTCGGAGGTCATCCCTGTAAAAATGGAAACGGACAGGCTGGTGAAGGTGATAGTCAATCTTATCCTCAACGCCTGCGACGCGATGACGGGCAAGCAGACAAAACAACTGATCGTTACCGTTCATCATCCGGAAGGTACCTCGACGAGACCATCCGTCCGTCTGATTATCGCCAACAACGGACAGGACATTCCGGCAGGAAACCTGGACCGGATTTTTGAGCCGTTCTTTACCACGAAAGATCCGGGAAAAGGCACAGGATTGGGTTTGGCCGTCTCTAAAGGAATCATCCGGGAGCATGGCGGAACGATTCACGCGGAAAACAACGACATGGGAGGGGCATCCTTCGTCGTGGAATTGCCGCTTTTCTATCCATGAAGGCCTGGTAAAAAGTCGTCATTCCGTAGCTCTTCGTTGTCATTCCCGCGGAGGCGGGAATCCAGCGGTTTATTCCTGGATTCCGGATCAAGTCCGGAATGACAAGAATAGGCACGATTCATGCAAAATTTCGGGGAGTCGTCCTGCGACACTCAGCTTATTAGATTCGATAAAGTATTGGTTCCAAGCATTAGATCATGTCGTTGCGTTTCGGGACATACTCGACATACTGGAACGGATTCCATATAAATATGGAAACATTTCCATAGAAGTGATTCCATATCATGGGGAGACCCGATTGGAAGAGCCATGGCCTCAAGAACCCTTCTATACATTCCTATCATCCACAGCCAATCGGACATGGGAGCCCTGAGCGAATCCATCAGAAAGGTAACCCTTCAGAAGCTCGGCGAGCGGGTCTGGC
>JBAWYD010000065.1:0-15081 GCA_037143735.1 Deltaproteobacteria bacterium | reverse complement strand
AGACAATTGCCATGTCAGTTTCATTGTCCCAATGGCCTTCATCTGAATGAAATTACGGCTCACATGAGCAAACTGATGTTTCAGGCAGGTTTTAAAACCATCCGTTTCGGCTTTGAAACGTCGAACGAAATATTGCAGTTAAAAACGGGGAGTAAGGTCACAAATGAACAATTAAGAGAGGCGGTGACTCATCTGACCCATGCGGGATATCAACCTCGGGATATCGGTATCTACGTACTCTGTGGTTTGCCCGGACAGACCGCAGAAGATGTACGAGAAAGCATCGAATATGTCAAATCATGCGGTGCGAGACCGATTATCGCCGAATATTCGCCTATTCCAGGCACATCACTCTGGGATACATCCGTCAAGGCGTCTCCCTATGATCTTGTGAGAGAACCCCTTTTTCATAACAACTCCCTTCTTCCGTGTCAGTCGGAAAAATTAACGTTTTCCATGTATCAAGAGTTGAAATTGATGACGAGAAGTGTTTAAATAACCTATGAAGGACAATTCTCAGACGACAAGCGAAACGGTCGGGGTACCATGATTTTCCCTGACGGGAAAAAAGTCACCGGGCAATTTAAGAATGACCGGCTTGATGGAATCGGAATCATGATATGGGCAAACGGTAAACAGGAAAAGGTTCAACAGACCGATGACAGGACATTTAAGGTTGTCTTGCCCCGGGATATTCATAATGAATGAAGGATCATAATATGCATTTGGGGATATGGTGGGGCAAAAACCTCTTCATTGGAATTTTATCGTTGTTTTTTCTTATATTTGGCATTGAATCCCTCATGGGTGCATATTCCCTGAAGAACCCGCTGGAGTTTATCATGTCTTTTTTCTCATCAAGCCTGATCATTTTAATCAGTATCGTAGGAATCATTTATCCTACCTTCCGTATACATACTTTTTTAAAATCCTCTAAACGTCTATGAGGCTTTGTCCCTTCTTTTGACATATGCAATGATCATGAAAATAAAATTTAAAACCATATCCAGGATGCTCTTCATATCTATCCTGATTTTATTCAGTTTCCCATCAAGCGTCTTGCCGTACGATCTGGAAAAGAAGGTCATCTTGTCTACTTTGGAAAACGGCATGAGGGTCCTCATGCTTGAGAGGCATATGAGCCCTACGGTTTCTTTTTATATAAGACACCGCGTGGGATCCGTCGATGAAGAAACCGGCAAGACCGGCGCCGCTCACCTTCTTGAACATCTCTTATTTAAAGGAACGAAGACAGTTGGAACAAAAAATTATGAAATTGAAGAAAAAGTTCTCAAACAAATTGCACGAACAGGCCATTTGCTTGATCTTGAAATAATGAAAGGTAATCAAACCGATGGGAAGCAGCTCGAGTTGCTGAAAATACAGTTGGATAAATTAAACAAAGAACACAAAAAGTGGATGGTAGAAAACGAAATTGATAGAATTTACACGGAAAATGGCGCCGTTGATATCAATGCTTCCACAGGAAGGGACCTGACAACATATCATGTCAGCCTTCCCTCAAACAAGATTGAACTCTGGGCAAGAATAGAAGCAGACAGAATGACTGATCCTGTTTTTCGAGAATTCTATGCAGAGCGCAATGTGGTTAAGGAAGAACGGAAGCAGCGTATCGAATCAGATCCGGGTGGAAAATTATTTGAACAATTTTTTGCGGCGGCATTTATAGCCCATCCATACAGGCATCCCATCCTTGGCTGGTCGTCAGACTTAAATTTCATAAACATGGACGATACAGAATATTTTTTTAAAAAATATCATGCTCCAGATAATACAGTCATTGCCGTGGTGGGAGATATTGATCCTGTAAAAACGCTTGAAATCATAAAAAAATATTTCGGTCCCATACCCCGCCAGAATATCACCCGTACCCATGTAACCGAAGAACCGCTTCAGACAGGCGAAAGGCGGATTGAGGTTCTCTTTGACGCAAACCCCCATATCATCATAGGGTACCATAAACCGAACATGCCTGCTTTTGATGATTATGTGTTTGACGTCATGGAAGCTATCCTTTCCAAAGGAAGAACATCCAGACTCTACAAGGCTCTTGTACGGGATAAGGGGCTGGCAGAAACCGTTCAGACCGTTAATGGAATGCCGGGATCAAGATATCCGAATCTATTTGTATTATATGCCATCCCGCGTCACCCCCGCACCAATGCTGAATTGGAAGCCGCTATATATTCTGAAATCGATAGACTTAAGACAGAACCCGTATCTGAAAAGGAACTTGAAAAAATAAAAAATCAACTAAAAGCCGATTTCATCAGGGGTCTTGATTCTAATGCCGGTCTCGCCAGCACCCTCTCTTACTTTGAAACTCTGGCAGGAGATTATAGATATTTTATTCATCATATCAATGTTATCGAAAAGATCACAAGTGAAGATATTATCCGTGTAGCCCGCCGTTATTTAACATCAGATAACAGGACTGTGGCCAGCCTGGTTAAAAAAAAGCAATGACCGTAATTATATGAAAAGATACACTTATATGTCTGCCTTGATTTGGTCGGTTATTTTTGTTTTATGCGCCTGTGCGTCTCGCGTTTCTTCATTACCCCCCCATAACAGCCCTGATCAATTGTCATACCCGCCATTACATATTTCACTCCCCCAGGCGCAAAGGGTTGTCACGGAAAACGGAATCATTCTTTACAGTCTTGAAGATCATGAAATTCCTCTCATTAACATTTCAGTAGTCGTAAAAATTGGATCTGTTCATGATCCCATCGGTAAAGAAGGCCTTGCAGAACTAACCGGTGATGTGTTGAGAACAGGGGGAACCCGTTTTCTATCAGGAAATGCCGTAGATGAAACATTGGAATTCTTTGCAGGTACGCTTTCCATTTCCGTAAATCGAGACTACGCATCAGTTAACCTTTCCATTCTGAAAAAAGATCTTGATAAGGGGCTTAATGTCTTATCTGAGATCCTACAGCATCCCGCATTCGAGGAGGAAAAGTGTAACCTTGCAAAAGCATTGAAGATAGCAGAACTCAGAAGAATAAATGATGATCCTCAAAAACTTGCATTCAGAGAATTTAATCGGATCATGTACCGGAACACTCCGCGGGGAAGGTTGGCTACAATTTCGTCTGTCGAAAAAATTCAGCGTGACGATCTCGTAAAGTTTTACAAAAGATTCTTTTCCCCCAAAAATGCCATGATGACCGTCACAGGAGACATAACCTCAAATGAGGCTATCCATAAAATAAATCAATATTTCGGTATGTGGAATACAACGTTAAATGAAACGGTTGTGATTCCTGCCCCTGGAAAAAATAAGGGTCGTATCTTTTTTCTTTCCAAGGAGATGCCACAATCTATTGTTATTCACGGATACCTTGCGCCGGCCAAACCGGATACCGATTCGTACGCCTTTGAGATTCTTGATTTCATCATCGGAAGCGGTGGTTTTCGCTCCCGCATATTCCATGATATAAGAAGCAGTCTCGGGCTTGCCTACACTGCCGGCAGCTTTTATAAAGCCAGAAGTGATCATGGCATTTTTGTGGCTTACGCAATTACTGGTTCTGAAACAACATCAACCGTCTTATCATTGATCCAATCCATTATAGGAAATGTAAAAAACAGTCAGATAAGTCAAAACGAACTTGATTGGTCAAAAAATGCCATCAATAACAGCTTCATATTTTCTTTCCTCTCGGCAGATCAAATAGCACAACAACAAATGATGAATGAATATAATAAATTACCTGAAGATTACCTGTTGACATTCAGAGAAAAGATCAAAAAGGTAGATGCAGATCATGTGAGGTCAGTTGCCAACATATATCTGTCTTTCGATGAAGCCAATATCCTTGTCGTAGGAAATGAAAAGGTCTATGATTCATTAAAATCAAAGTTCGGTGACATTCAGAAAATTGGAGATAGATTGTGATTGACAAAGAAGGTTTCGATAAAATTACCCGTAGAATCGATACCTATGTCAATGCCATGATAGAGATGCAACTGGCCCTCACCGCTATCCCTGCTATCTCGCCGGATAACGGCGGTGATGGTGAATTCGAAAAAGCGAAACTCATCTCCTCCTGCCTTAAAAAAATGAATTTCCCCGATATGATTGAACTGCACGCTCCTGATTCGAGGGTTTCGTCTGGTGTGCGTCCCAACCTTATTCTAAAAATACCCGGCAAGAACACAGACCAAACCAGATGGATCCTGACCCATATGGATATCGTCCCCCCGGGAGAAACTGCTCTCTGGGAGGAAAACCCTTTTGTGGGTTATGTAAAAAACGACAGGATCTATGGACGAGGAACGGAAGACAATCAGCAGGATATGGTGGCATCCATATTTGCTGCAAAAGCATTCCTTGACGAAGGCATGATCCCCGAAAAATCAATAGGATTGGCCTTTGTTTCTGACGAGGAGACTTCCAGTCGATATGGCCTGACTTATGTGATGGACCACAGTGACAATCCTTTCCGTAAAACAGACCTGATACTGATTCCTGATTTGGGTAACGCTGATGGAACACTAATCGAAATTGTCGAGAAAAGCATTTTCTGGCTACGCTTTAAAACCATTGGGAAACAATGCCATGCCAGCATACCGAATCTTGGAAAGAACGCTTTCCAGGCTGCCTCCCATCTTGTGGTCAGGCTTAATGATCTTCATCACATTTTTAACGCCCGCAACCTTTTTTTTGAACCGCCATCGAGTACCTTTCAACCGACAAAAAAAGAGTCTAACATTCCCAACATTAATACCATACCAGGCGAAGATGTCTTTTATATCGACGGCAGAATTCTGCCGGAATATCCTTTATCGGAAGTTTTTTCTGAAATTAGAGGCATGGCGGATGAAATTGAGCGGAAATTTGGTGTTACCATTGAAATTACTCCGATTCAGCAGCTTCAGGCGCCGCCATCAACACCCCATGATGCCCCGGTTGTTATCGCTCTCAAGGAGGCAGTCAGAGATGTATACAAAGTTGAGGCCTCTCCGCAGGGTTATGGAGCAGGAACTGTGGCAGCCGTCTTTCGACTTCATGGTTATCCTGCAGCCGTATGGTCTAAAGTCACCTACATGGCCCATCAACCGAATGAGAGCTGCGTCATTGCCAACATGTTGGGAAATGCAAAAGTGTTTGCCCACTTATTCCTCCAAATGTGAGTCACCAAGGGACAAAAGTGTTGCATCCAAACATTTTGAATGATAGTGCTTTGAACATCGCGTTATTTTTGATCCGGATATTCCGTCTGATTATTTATGATAATCGTTAAAACTGAGGAAATTTATCTCATTGAAACAAAAACCAGATAGTATTTCTGTCAGAAAAATAAGTTTCTCAGACTATAATATCATAAGAAGCCTGTTGGGAGAACATGACAGGAACATAAAGGTAATTGAGAAATTAGAGTCTGTCAAACTTACCTTGCGTGGAAATCATTTATCCATCACGGGCGATCATTTGGCCGCCGATCTGATACATAATCTTATCATCCAGCTGTATAATCTTCTTGAAAAAGGATATCCCATATATCCTGCAGACATCGATTATGCCCACCGGATTCTGTCCAGCAATAATTCTGTCGATCTTGAGAAAATATTTTTGGACACAGTCTTCATATCATCGAAGAAACGGGTCATTACACCAAAAAGCATCGCCCAGAAACTTTATATTGACTCCATCCGAAATTACGATATGGTTTTCGGTATAGGCCCCGCCGGGACAGGCAAGACCTATCTGGCAATGGCCATGGCGATATCAGCTCTGCTTGATAAAAGGGTCAACCGAATCGTGCTCGCAAGGCCTGCTGTCGAGGCGGGCGAAAAGCTCGGTTTCCTGCCCGGTGACCTTTCAGAAAAGGTCAATCCCTACCTCCGACCTCTTTACGACGCCCTGTTTGATATGGTTGATTTTGACAAGGCATCCGCTTTGATTCATAAAGGTATCATTGAAGTCGCTCCTCTCGCCTTCATGCGTGGAAGGACATTGAATGATGCTTTTGTCATTCTCGACGAAGCTCAGAACACGACCTCGGAGCAGATGAAGATGTTTTTAACAAGACTGGGTTTTGGTTCCAGGGCGGTGATTACGGGTGATATTACCCAGATTGATCTTCCATCTGACAAAGTACCCGGCCTTATAGAGGCGGAAAAAATATTAAAAAATATCGAAGGAATTCGATTTGTCTATTTTTCAGAAATTGATGTGGTGAGACATCCCCTTGTTCAGGATGTCATAAGGGCTTACAACCATTTAGATCGCGGCAAGAAAAGAAAAAGAACGACGTAATCATCATGTTATCTGCAAGTAAATTTAAAGATCAGGTATTTCAATTCCTGAAAAAGAACACAGGTCAAATAAAATTCACTCCCGTAATTTTCAGAAATACTGAATTCCAGGGATGGGCCATCATTATCATTTTAAATATTATTCTGGCCTTTCTTCTTACTCCTGATACACACTTTTCCCGTCTTGAATACAAAGCTGGTTCCATTGCTACAAGAGATGTCAGGGCTGATCGGGATTTTCTTGTTGAAGACAGAACATCCATTGAACAAAAAAGATTTGAGGTCATAAAAGATATTCAATACGTCTATGATTACGACAGTGATGTCCCCGTCCAAATCAGGGCTAACCTGACAAAAGCCTTCACGATGATTGCACAATCATATTCACAAGAAGCTTCAGTCAAGTCTTCCCTTTCTACAACACAGCGTTTTTTCAGGCAGTCGAAAAAAACTTTTGAAGAAGCGCTGGGTATTACGCTTACGGACGATGAATTTAATATACTCAATAAATATAGATTTACACCTTCTTTATCCGAAAAAATCTCCAGGCTCATTGCGTCGATATATCATTCTGAATCGATCACCAACGTGACATTTTTGAAACAGGACATAGATAACGGCATTATCATTCGGGACATTAAAACCCAGAAAGAAAAAGATGAAAAAAATCTGGATTTGATCAGACATATCAGTAATCTGGATAGCCTTATACGCGAAAGGGTGTCTGTGGTTTTAAGTGAAGATGGACAGGATATGAAACGACTGGCTATAATGCTTGCCAGGAAATTGATACAACCTAATCTCACCTTCAACAAGAATGCTTCTGAAAGGAGAAAACAGACAGCTTTAAAAGATGTCAAGCCTGTCTTTTATCAAGTCCAGAAGGATGAGATGATCGTTCGTGAAGGTCAGAAGATTGCCATAATAGATATGGATAAGCTTGATGCCTACTCCAAGATAAAGGGTGAAACGGGATTTTCAACTCTATCGATTTTCCCAGGCATGTTTCTTATGATCACGACTCTGATCGTTGTCCTCTATTTTTTAGCAAAAAGTTGGTTAAGATCAGATAGAAGGGTTCATGATGTCCTTTTTCTGAGTATTACAGCCCTCCTTCAGATAATACTCGTAAAAACAGGTATTTTCATGTCTGAGGCCATAAACCGGGCCTTCCCTTTCCTGTCTCACGAAGTATGTTTTTATGCTATCCCTTTTGCCGTCGGAGCCATCCTGGTTGGAATTCTTATCAATCAGAATATCGCTTTACTTTTTTCAATCTTTACATCAGTTGTGATTGCCTTTCTCTTCGACAGCAAGATTCACATAACCCTTTTTGCTTTTATTGGGAGCGTTTTTGCATCCTATCAGGTTGTTCAATGTAAAAAACGTTCAGCGTTTCTTAGAATTGGTCTCTTTTTAGGCCTCGTAAACTGCGGAACTATTCTTTTCATCAGTTTGATCCATGGTGACATTGCTACTTTGGGAACTCTTTTCAAATTTATCATGGGTATTACAGGAGGCATCATTTCTGGAATTATTATTGCCGGTATAACGCCCATTTTTGAGAATCTCTTTGACTATACAACAGACATTAAACTCCTGGAACTTGCCAACCTGAACCAACCAATATTTCAACAAATGATTATGGAAGCCCCGGGGACTTATCATCATAGCATTGTCGTCGCTTCCCTTGTGGAGGCTGCCGCTGAGGCCATAGGAGCAAATTCACTTCTTGCCAAAGTGAGCGCCTATTACCATGACATCGGTAAAGTTAAAAAACCTCTTTATTTTATTGAAAACCAGAGAAACGGAGAAAACAAGCATGATCGCCTGTCACCCAAAATGAGCAGCCTCATCATTATCACGCACGTTAAAGAAGGGTTTGAACTGGCAGGTAAAATCAAACTGGGAAGACAGATCATGAATATTATACGGGAGCACCACGGGACAAGCCTGGTCAGCTACTTTTATGAAAAATCCAAAAAAGACAGGGACCATTCTATAAGATCACTGCCTGAAAGCGATTTTCGATATCCCGGGCCTAAACCACAATGCAGGGAGGCCGGTCTTGTGCTTTTAGGAGATGTCATTGAGGCCTCTTGCCGTACCCTGTCCAATCCAACCCCCTCCCGGATAAAAAACCTTGTGAGAGACCGCATTGAAAGGGTTTTCATGGATGGTCAGCTCGATGAATGCGAATTAACCCTTCGGGACTTGAATAAAATCGGTGAGAGCTTCAACCGTATTCTCAACGGCATTTTCCATCACCGCATTGACTACCCCGAACCTGCTATCTGATAATTTACCACAGGGAAAGAAAATAATGGTGATACTGATCGAAAATCGGCAGAAAATAATAAACGTAAATCTACCGCGATTACGGCGGGATCTGAATAGAATCCTGAAAATTATTGAATGCGAAGATAAAGAAATCAGCTTGCTTTTTGTCGATGACGATGCAATGCGGAAAATCAATAATGATTTTTTAGGAAGAGATTACCCCACTAACGTAATCGCCTTTTCCCTTACTGAGGGAGCCTTTGGTGATATCAATCCTCATGTTTTAGGTGATATCGTCATTTCCGTAGAAACCGCCCTCCGGGATGCCAAAGAAAATGAAATCAATTTCGATGATGAACTTGATTTCCTCGTGATTCACGGACTCCTCCATCTTCTTGATTATAATCACGAAAATACAACACCAGAAGAAGCAGAAACGATGAAATGCAAGGAACAGGACATCTTTTTCCAGTTAAATGGTTTTTCGATTGAATAACCAGCTGACAAAGAAGGGAGTCATATTCCTGTTCACTGTATGTTGATTACCTGACCGGGATTTATTCTGTCCTCTCGTGATAATTTATTCATCTCCAGGAGCTTATTAAGGCTTATCCCTTTTCCCTTCGCAATTTTCGTCAGGCTATCCCCCTTTTTCACGGTGTATGTTTTGGATTCAGTAGATACTGAATGGTCAGATTTGCTTTTATTCGTTTTTATTCTCGAGGGTTTTGCTTGCTCTTTGACACTTTGCTTTTCATTTCCGTTGCCGCCGTTTCCAGTGCTGATCATAATGATCTGCCCGGGTTTGAGGGTTTTACTCTTTAGTTTATTCACTTTTTGGATTTCATGAACAGACGTATCGTAACGTTTTGCCATAGATGCAAGGGTATCACCTTTTTTAACCCTGTATTTGATGATTTCCTCGTTGATTTGTGTTTTACTGACGTCCGTAAGATTATTTGATTTCACTTTTGAATAACTGTGATCTCCAACAGGAATCATCAATCGCTGACCTACCTTCATCCTTTTTTTGCCAGACAGATTATTATAACTCATGATCGCCCCAACAGACGTTCTGTACTTCCGGGCAATGGATACAACCGTTTCTCCGCGTTTCACTTTATGTTTGATAAATGCCTGGCGAGGTTTTTCCCATTGAGGAATTTCGTCAACGACCTTGACAAATTTTTCCACCGTCTCTTTGGGAACTTTCAGATTGTATTCCTTGTCCGGCGTGATCCTTTGCCTCAGTTCCGAATTCAGAGCGTTCAATTTATCTTCTGATGTGCCGATGCGAGGCGCTATATCCTGCAGTCTCATTGACTTGGTTGTTTTTACGACTTCATACGAATATGGCTGATCTAAAAGTTCCCCCAGATCCATATTATATTTTTTCGGGTCTTTAATGATCAACAGTGTCGCCATAAATCGAGGAACATAACGAGCCGTTTCGTGGGGTAGCTGATGATAGAGGTCCCAGAACCTGTCTAAATAATTGATATGCTGCCTGGATATGACCCTGAGTACCCGCCCCTCTCCACAATTGTATGCCGCAAGCACGGTTAACCAGTCTCCAAACATTCCGTGAAGGTCCCTAAGGTAGTCGATGGCAGCTCTTGTTGATTTTTCGACATCCAGACGTTCATCAACCCACTCATCCCTGTTCAGACCATATTTGTAACCCGTAGAAGGGATAAATTGCCATAAACCAAGGGCTCGCGCCTTTGAAAGGGCGTAGGTCTTAAAACCGCTTTCAACAAGGGGAAGCCAGGATAACTCTTCAGGTAATCCCGCTTTTTTTAACTCTCTCAGGATGATGGGGCGAAAAAGTCCTGAACGTTTGTACGATTGAATGAAAAAATCTCTTTCAACGGTCTGAAACAGGCGGATTTCCTTTTCCACATCGGCATTTAAAACATAGGGGATTTCACTTCTCTTTCCTGTTGTAGTCGTGTGCATTGATGTGTAGATCGCAAGAATTCGCTTGGATATCAGCAAACGTAGATCGTCCTTCTGTCGCGCAATATCCGGATCGCCATCGGTGTCAAGGATGAGTGCATAAGCTTGATCGAGCATGTCAAGTGCCTTCTCAAGATCACCCTTTTCCCAATAAGTACGAGATTCATCAATGAGCAGAAGGGCTTCTTCCATAATATCCCGTTCTTTTTCCTGTTCCTTCGCTTTCACGCCTTCGTTTGAATTTGCCATGTTTTCAGAAGTCGGATTCACTACAGTGTCGGTCTGGGATTTTCCATCAACTGGGTTGGCCGGTTTATCGATGGCTTGCGGATGATTAGCCGCAACCTTATTGTGTGAATTCGGATGTGCGGACTGGTCTTGCCCATATACATCACCAATGTCTGCAATGAATGAAAAGCAAATAACCAGTAAGAAACATATGGATGGGATCAATAAGCTTCTAAAACTTGATATCATGAAGAACTCCTTTAACGAACTACCGCATCAGTTAGTACAGTTTCCACTCATATTCCGAGGGGTCGTCTCAATGACGGCTTCCCATAGCATACTTTCCCATTTTTTCCAAAATTTAATTCAATAAATAGGCTTCGATGAAATCGTCAATATCACCGTCCAGTACCCTGTTGACATTTCCTACCTCAAGACTTGTCCGGTGATCCTTGATTAATTTGTAGGGATGAAGAATATAGGAGCGAATCTGACTCCCCCAGGCAATGTCCTTTTTCGACTTATTTATTTCATCCTTTTTTTCACTTTGTTCCTGAAGTTTGAGTTCATAAAGTCTTGATTTCAGAAATTTCATTGCCATGGCCTTATTTTTGTGCTGCGATCGTTCATTCTGGCATTGTACGACAATTCCCGTGGGTAAATGGGTAATCCTGACAGCAGAATCTGTTTTATTTACATGCTGCCCTCCTGCCCCGGTGGAACGATATGTGTCAATCCGGAGGTCATCCTCATCGACATCTATAACGATTTTTTCATCGACTTCTGGAAAAACAAAAACCGACGCGAATGATGTATGTCTCCTCGCACCGGCATCAAAAGGAGATATTCGCACCAGTCTGTGAATACCGATTTCTGCTTTGGTATAACCATAGGCATATTCTCCTTCAATGGTTATGGATACACTTTTAACCCCAGCTTCATCTCCCGGCTGAAAATCAATGATCGTTGTGTCAAAGCCCTTCCCTTCTGCCCATCTTAAATACATTCGCAAAAGCATTTCCGCCCAGTCCTGGGCTTCCGTTCCTCCAGCGCCTGCATGTATGGTCATGATGGCATTCATGGGATCCTGTTCAGACCCCAGCATCAGCTTGAGCTCTTCCTCCCTGATTGATGAACTGAGATTGGACAAATCCCTTTCAATTTCAACAAATATTCGTTCATCTTCTTCTTCCGAAGCAAGATCATACAGCATACCTATATCATCAATGGAAATTTTCTTTTTCTTCCAGTTTTCGGCGATTGTACTTAATTTATTTTTTTTCTTTAAAACAACGCTGGCTTTTTCGGGATCATCCCAGAAATCTTCTCTCAGGGAAATCTTCTCAAGTTCCTTGATCTCATCTTCCTTTTCCGTGATGTCAAAGACATTCTCCTAAACGTTCTATTCTCTTCCTCAACGCCTCAATAGTTTCAGGTATTCCTTCAAGCATATCCTTTTCTCCTCATGGAAATTAAAATACAAACAATCATTGATAATAGACATACATAAACAAACGCATCTCCATATAACATGTATAACGTCTTGTCATTCGTAAATTTCACTGTCTCCCGTAGAAATGTCTTTTCAAAAAGCTTTGTCCGGCTTACGATTTTTCCCGTAGGATCAATTACGGCACTAATTCCCGTGTTTGCAGCCCTCACGACATACATACGGTTTTCGACAGCTCGAAATATGGTCATGGACAGGTGTTGGTAAGGCGCCGATGTCGTGCCATACCATGCATCATTGGTAATATTCACAAGCAGATCAGCACCTGCATTTTTGTAACTCCGGCCCGCTTCGGGAAATATGCCTTCATAACATATGAGAACTCCCAGCCTGTGATGATCCATGTAAATAGGAAAAAACCCTGTCCCCGAAGCGAAATCACCCACGCCAACAACAAGCTTGCTGATAAAGGGAAACAGCCGCCGCAATGGCACGTATTCACCGTACGGTACAAGATGAACCTTGTCATATTGCCCCTTTATCCGTCCATCCGGCGATAAAAGAAAGGCGCTATTCAAGAAAGACATGGTGTCTCCGTTTTTCGCATAACTGGGACTTCCAAACAATAGCCAACTTTTCGAACTCTTGGCGACATCTACAACCTCTCGATGCAGATTGTCCTCATCTTGAAAAAAAAACGGGGTTGCTGTTTCCGGCCATATGATAAGGCTTGATCCGGATAAGGCTTTCGTTAGGGAAAGATTTTTATATATGTCAATGGTTTCTTTTTGAAACTGAGGATTCCACTTGATATTCTGATCAATACTCCCCTGTATGACGGCAACGTCAATAGAATCAGCTTGTTTCATAGAATTTCCCATATAGCTGATCTTAACAAATCCGTAAGTACACGTGATGAGAATGATAAAACAACCGACGATAACCTCTTTCATGACCTGTTTGTTAACAGGTTTTGTCACCAGTAAATTATAAATCATGATATTCACCATGACAATCATGAAGGATATGCCGTAAATACCGGTTATATCCGCGATCTGAATCAGGGGCGAATAAAGGTATTGGGAATAGGCAAGGTTCTCCCATGGGAATCCCGTGAACAAGTGAGACTTTGCATATTCCAGACAGGTCCATAGAACGGGGGCCGCAAATACCAAAGGAATACGCTTATTTCTAAAATAGACACATCCGGATGCGAATATCGCGATATAGAGACTTAAATACAACGCCAGAAGCATCATGGCAGAGATGCCGGCATAATATGGAAGATTGCCGTAATGAACAACGGCATAAGTGATCCAGTATAGCACGCCGATATGGCAGGTGATACCGGATATAAAACCAAGGAAGAATCCTTCGGATAGTCGCCGAGAGTCCTTTGTCGCATAGATAAGGGGTATCAGCGCAATCCATGCGACGAATCCGGCGCCAAATTTTGGAAAAGATAAAACTAAGAGAATTCCCGATAATATGGAAGAAAATAAAACGCGGTAATCAATTTTAAACTTTACTCCTGCCTGTTTCATCATCACTCAATTTCCTGACCCTGACTTTTCTGATGCTCCGTTCATCAGCGGAATCGATGATCATTTCAAAATTTTCTACTTGAATCACTTCTCCTGTAACAGGTATCTTTTTTATAACATTCAGGATCAATCCGCTCAGAGTCTCGTATCTTCCCTCCTGAAACTTCACTCCATAATACTCTTCAACAATCTCAATCTCCACCCTGCCATCTATCAGGGTGTAACCTTCAGGCAATTCAATAATGCCTTCTTTTTTCGTATCATGCTCGTCATGAATTTCTCCAACAATCTCCTCAATCAGGTCCTCAAGTGTAACGAGACCCGAAGTTCCGCCATATTCATCGATTACGATGGCCATGTGGTGTTTTTTTTGCTTCAACTCATGCAGCAGGAGATGCGTTTTTTTTGTTTCCGGAATATAATAGGGCATTCTCAGTGTAGATAAAATATCACTTTCAGATATGGGTTTTGACCAGAACTTGAGAAGATCTTTCACATTTAATATTCCAAGAATGTTATCGACACTGCCGCCATATACGGGCATTCTGGTGTGACCATGTTTAATGATCAGGTCAAGAACCTCGTCAATGGTAGCATCACTTCCTATGGCGACCATTTCTGTTCTTGGAATCATCACTTCCCGAACGATTGTATCTCTGAACTCGAGAATGCTTTGAATCATTTCACCGGATTGAGTGTCTATAAGACCACTTTCTTCTCCGGCGTTAATAATCGACTGAATTTCTTTCTCCAGACGAAACTGATCCTTTAGTGAAAAGATCTCCCTGATTTTTGTTATGAATCTCGCTACCAAAATATTACTCCGTGTTTACAGCCCGCGTAAATATTCCGGTCTAATTCGTCCACCGTTTTTCTCAAAATGCTTTTTGCGTTGGCATATGTTCCCACTCTCTTAATGGCTCTGATGTGTGTTCTGATTGATTCCAGGATTTGAACCAATCTTGCCTGGGGAATAATCAAGGAATCTTCATCGCAAAGAAAGACTTTTTCTATCCGTGTATGCCTTGCTGATTCCAGAATATCTTCCTGGATTTCGTCAAATCCTTTAATCCTGAATTTTTTTTCTTTATAGGCGGGACAGAAGGTGCATCTGTTATGGGAACATCCGACGCTTACCTGAATCAACTGGCTGTAGGCCTCACTGGGAGGCCTGATGATTGCTCCTTCGTACTTCATGATATGACTAATTCAAACGATTCACTGTGTAAAACAAACAAGGGGTTAACCTCGCGGCCAACCCCTTGTTGAATTTGGCGGGGTCGATGGGACTCGAACCCACGGCCTCCGGCGTGACAGGCCGGCGTTATAACC
>JBAWYD010000064.1:0-15346 GCA_037143735.1 Deltaproteobacteria bacterium | reverse complement strand
GGGACACGGGGAAGGATAAGATCCCGATGGCCCGTTCGTATCAGTTTCAAATCGGTCCGACAAAGGCCGGTTACATTTACTCGCAACAGGACATCGCCCGGGCCAGGTTTTGGAATATCGATGTCCTTGATCGTAAATGACCCGACTTCTTCAACGACGACAGCTTTCATGATCCCTCCGTAAGGCAACGGTGATGGTTTTTGACTTTTTGCGAATCCATCGGCATTCCAATAAAAAAAGGGCCCCCATGGACAGCAACTATCCACGGGAACCCTTTACCATCAGATTCCACAAATATATCCGCTTCAGCAGGTCTTCTGGCTCTCGGATCATTCAACAGGCTGCGAGTCTTCCCATCAGGGTGTTCCCTGACAGTGACTTCTCGCCGGATTTGCAGCCTGTGTTCCCGATTACAGCGGCGGGACCGCCACGGATTTTCACCGTGTTCCTGGATACTGAAGCGATGATTATGACAAACGGTGTTTCTTACAGGATCGCTTCCATATAGGGAAAATCGGTTTATGTCAAGCCCGGAAGGAAGAAGGGAAAAAAAGTGCCACTCTTGACAATTGAAATTTCGTGACTATTTATATGTAATGATTACAAAAAAAATGGCAGTAAAGTCATTGAGCAGTAACCATTCAATTTCACACAGCAATCAAAACGATCAAACAAATTTTTATAAGTCTGGAGGTAAAAAGGGTATGAAATTCAAACCATTGAGGGATTATGTGCTGGTTTCACATGTTAAGGCGGAGGGAAAAACATCCGGAGGTATTATTATTCCTGATACGGCGAAGGAGAAACCGCAGGAGGGAAAGGTGATTGCAGTCGGTCCAGGCAGAAGGGATCGTGACGGCAAGCGGATTGAAATGGAAGTCAGGAAAGGGGACAGGGTTTTATTCGGAAAATATTCCGGCACAGAAATCAAGATCGAAGGCAAAGATCACGTCATCATGAAGGAAGACGAGATATTCTGTGTTTTATGATGCATGAAAGGAGATTATATCGATGGCAGCAAAGGAAATTAAGTACGACGCGGTTGCCCGTGACAAGATCATGAGGGGCGTTGGCGCCCTGGCAAGCGCCGTAAAGGTGACGCTCGGTCCGAAAGGCCGAAACGTCGTGATTGCAAAATCATGGGGCGCCCCCACGATTACCAAAGACGGGGTGACGGTTGCAAAGGAAATAGAGTTAGAGGATAAATTTGAGAATATGGGCGCCCAGATGGTCAAGGAGGTGGCGTCGAAAACCTCTGATGTTGCAGGTGACGGGACCACAACGGCGACCATACTGGCGGAAGCCATCTACCGGGAAGGGTCGAAACTCGTTGCAGCCGGCATGAACCCCATGTCCCTGAAGCGGGGGATCGACAAAGGGGTACAGATCGTTGTGGATGAGCTGAAGAAAATCTCGAAGCCGATAAAGGGTAAGAAAGAAATCACCCAGGTCGGCGCCATTTCTGCCAACAATGATACGACCATAGGGGAAATCATTTCTGAAGCCATGGAAAAAGTCGGCAAAGAGGGTGTCATCACTGTCGAAGATGCCAAGGGAATGGAAACCACCCTGGACATCGTCGAAGGAATGCAATTCGATAGGGGTTATATTTCTCCCTATTTTGCCACCGACCCGGAAAAAATGGAAGTTCGTCTGGAAGATCCGTATATCCTGCTTAGTGAAAAAAAGATCAGCAGCATGAAAGACTTGATTCCGATCCTCGAACAGATTGCCAAAATGGGAAGACCCCTCATGATTATTGCCGAGGATATCGAAGGGGAGGCCCTGGCGACGCTGGTTGTTAATAAAATTCGGGGCACACTGAAGTGCGTGGCCGTCAAGGCGCCGGGTTTTGGTGATCGAAGGAAGGCCATGCTGGAAGACATTGCCATCCTGACGGGCGGAAAGCTTATTTCGGAGGATATGGGGCTGAAGCTGGAAAATGTGGCTATCGGGGATCTCGGGACCTGCAAGCGCCTGACCGTTGACAAGGACAACACGACCATCGTGGATGGCGGCGGCAAGAAGGCCGATATGGAAGGTCGTGTAAAACAGATACGGGCTCAGATTGAAGACACGACATCCAATTACGACAAGGAAAAATTGCAGGAGCGTCTGGCAAAACTGGTTGGCGGCGTTGCGGTGATCAAAGTGGGGGCGGCAACGGAATTCGAAATGAAAGAGAAAAAGGCGCGTGTTGAAGATGCACTGAATGCCACCAGGGCGGCTGTCGAGGAAGGCATTGTGCCGGGAGGAGGCGTTGCCTATCTGCGGAGCCTCGAAGCCCTGGATAAAGCGAAGATTCCTGATGATGAGAAGTACGGATTGAATATCGTCAAACGCGCCCTTGAGGAACCGACAAGACAGATTGCCATCAATGCGGGTTTTGAAGGATCGATTGTGGTGGAGAAGGTTAAAAAAGGCAAAGGCGACTATGGATTCAATGCCGATGAGGGTGAATATGTAAATATGACAAAAGCCGGTATTGTCGATCCCACAAAGGTCGCCCGTTTTGCCCTTCAGAATGCGGCGTCTGTGGCCTCCCTTCTTTTAACCACGGAAGCCATGGTTGCGGAAAAGCCAAAGAAGAAAACGGCGTCGGCAATGCCGGGAGGCATGCCGGACATGGGCGATTATGACTACTGATTAAAACTGATTGTAACCTGAAAGTTTTCTCTTGAAAAGGGTCTTCCTTTGGGTTATACGTACCCCTCATCGGGCGGTTAACTCAGTGGGAGAGTGCTACCTTCACACGGTAGAAGTCACTGGTTCAAATCCAGTACCGCCTACCAATGAGACATCAAGGGGTTACGGCTTCGGCAGTAACCCCTTTTATCGTAAATGATACACATGCCCCGCCTTGAATATTGACGTTCCTTGCCGGGAAGCCCCGGGCAGCTCCACAAAATAAAAAACACACGTCCAACAGGGAACATGTCTTTTCAAAAACACGAGTCCATCAAGATACCCCGCTGCTTGCGGCGGGGAGATTCATTGGGTTAAGGAGATTTGCAGGGTTCCCCCTCTGCCGAGGAT
The DNA here is from genome assembly GCA_037143735.1 of Deltaproteobacteria bacterium. Lineage (GTDB taxonomy): Bacteria > Desulfobacterota > Syntrophia > Syntrophales > UBA2185 > JAPLJQ01. The sequence continues at coordinate 12,310 of JBAWYD010000064.1, read as the reverse complement.
GTCGTGGAGGTGGATGTAGCCTTTCAGGCGCTTCTTGTCATTCACGACTACCAGGGTGGTGATTTCCTCCTTCTGCATGTATTCTATGGTCCGGGCGAGGGACGCGTGTTCCTCGATCGTTTTCGGGGATGGGGTCATGAGATCGTCAATCAACTTGTTCTTGAAATCTTCGCCCTTTCTGATGAGGCGGCGTACGTCGCCGTCGGTCAGTATGCCGATCAGGTGGGTTTGCCTGTCCGTTACCAAAACAAACCCCTTGTTCTGCCTGTCCATTTCCTCTATTGCTTTCATGGCCGGCTTCCCGGAAAGGATTTTTGGTATCTGCGCGCCTTTGATCATGACGTCCCTGACCAGTGCCCTCAGTCGCAGTCCCAGGCTTCCGCCGGGATGAAGCTTGTAAAAATCCTTCTCATTGAAATTCCTCTTTTCAATGAGGGCAACGGCCAGGGCGTCTCCCATCGCCAGAGCCGCCGTGGAGCTCGATGTCGGCGCCAGGCCGAAAGGGCAGGCCTCTCTTTCAACGCCGACATCAATCACGATGTCGCTTGAGTTTGCAAGGGTGGACGATAGATTTCCCGTGAAGGCGATGAGATGGGCGCCGATGGCGCGAACGCTCCCGATGATCATATTGAGTTCGTCGGTTTCTCCGCTGTTTGAAATGGCAAGCAGGACATCATTCTTTGTGACAATTCCCAGGTCTCCGTGCATGCCTTCCACCGGGTGCAGGAAAGTGGCCTGGGTGCCCGTGCTGGTAAGGGTGGCGACGATTTTCTTCCCGATCAGTCCGGATTTGCCGATGCCCGTGACGATGACGCGCCCTTTGGATTTATAAATAATATCCACTGCCTCTGCAAAGCTGGCATCTACTTTATCAATCAGGTTAGAGATACATTCCGCTTCAATTCTCAGGACTTCTTTTGCCCTCTTGATCGATGGTTCTTCTTCCATGAATGGCGCCTTTCTCTGTCGAAAATGTCTTACAATTAAGGACGACAGCGTCGCAAAAAGCCGTCAGTCCCGGAATGACGAAAAGTGAGTATCTGAGACTTTTTACGAGATTGTCAACGACAAGTTATCAGAAATTAAAATTCGTGACAAGGGGCGATTTTTGTGTGATGCAGGGCGATAATTGACACAAAAGGTTATTTTACATATAATCGCAGCGGTGAAATGATGATGGCTATTCCCGGGATTAAATGGCACTGGATTGCTGGAGGCCTATCCGTAACCGTTTTTCTCCTCCTTTTTGCTTTTCACCTTGACATATTTGATCGGGGGCAGACCCCGCTTGGGCAGTCAACAGACAGGGCGGGCTCTTCCGGATTTCAGACGTTCCAGGACAGGGAAACGTGGATGAATATTTCCCAGAATGGACGCAAAATCGGTTATGCCCACCGGCGATTTTCCAGAACCGAAAAGGGGTATCATGTTGTTGAATCCGTCTTCATGCGGATCAACACCATGGGTGTCGTACAGGGGATGACATTTAAAACGGAAGGAAAGCTGAATCCCGATATGACGCTTTCTTCCTTTGATTTCGATCTGCGCTCGAGCCTTTTTCGTTTCCAGATTCAAGGAGTTGTAAACGGTAAACAGGTCACGCTGTACACGGAGACGCCGGGTTCCGAGAAAAAGACGGTCATGACCCTTAAGGAGCCCCCCCGGTTGGCTAACGGCATTCTTGAGTTGTCGGGGATCGCGGGGCTGAAGACAGGTGAAACCAGAATATTTCATGTTTTTGACCCGGCATCCATGGGACAGCGACCCGTTAAAGTGTCCGTTCTGGGTGAAGAGATGGTGCCCATTATGGGTCGCGAGCACAAGGCCCGGAAGGTGTCCGTCGATTTTATGGGGGCCAGGCAGTTTGCCTGGGTCGGAGAAGACGGCGATGTTTTAATGGAAAAGGGCATTTTGGGAATCACCCTGGAACAGGTGGTAAAACATGAGGCGCTGCGTGATTTCCCACGTGCGGCGAGCTCCGATCTTACGGAAATGGTTTCAGTTCCGTCAAATGTCGTGATCGATGATCCTTCTTCGCTGACGCTTCTCGGGGTAAGGCTCACCGGTATCGAAAAAAACAACCTCTCTTTGAATGGAGACAGACAAACCCTGCGGAACGACGTATTGCTTATTCAAAAAGAGACGATTCCCACAAGGCCGCTTCGGGATCTTAACGTTGTCGGCAAAGGCGAATTTCTCAAGGCCAGTCCTTTTATTCAGTCCGATAACCAGAAGATTCAGGGTAAAGTGCAGGAACTCGTTTCTCCCGAAGACCCTGTTGCCGTGAAGGCAGAGAAGCTCGTTGCATGGGTTTACAAGAGCGTCGAAAAAAGACCCGTTTTATCCGTTCCGAATGCCCTCGAGACCTTGAACAACCTGGTGGGTGATTGTAATGAACATGCCGTGTTGCTGGCGGCACTGGCGAGGGCTGCCGGCATTCCGGCCCAGGTGGAAGCAGGCCTTGTTTACCAGAGGGGAAGATTCTATTATCATGCCTGGAATGTCCTGTTCCTTGGAACATGGGTGACGGCGGACGCTGTCATGGGGCAGATGCCTGCAGACGTGACCCACATACGTTTTGTTCGCGGTGAATCGGACCGGCAAATCGATCTCTTGGGTGTGATCGGCAAGGTGCAACTAAAAATACTGCAAAGATCGCGATGATGGGTATCGAATGATTGAATTAAAGGATCTGACAAAACGCTACGGGAATATGCTTGCCGTTGACCGTCTCAATCTGAATGTGGCCAGAGGTGAGATATTTGGCTTCATCGGGCCGAATGGGGCGGGCAAAACGACGACGATTCGCATGATGGGAGGGGTACTGGCGCCTACGGAAGGCTCTGTTGTCATTAACGGGATCAACATGGTCGATGATCCCGAGGGTGTTAAAAGGGGAATCGGTTTCATACCGGACCGGACCTTCCTCTATGAAAAGCTGACAGGCATGGAGTTTATGAGATTTTCCGCAGACCTGTACGGCGTCGATGGAGATGTTTTCTGGGAAAAGTCTCTGGGTTTATTGAAGAAATTTGGTCTTTCCGACTGGTCCAATCAACTCATCGAGGCATATTCTCATGGCATGAAGCAACGCCTTATTATTTCTGCAGCCCTCCTGCATGAGCCCGCCGTGATTATTGTGGATGAGCCCATGGTGGGGCTGGACCCGGCGGCCATTAAGATGGTGAAGGATTTGCTCCGGGAACTGGCCGACAAAGGGACTACCATCTTCATGTCGACCCATACCCTGGAGATTGCTGAGGATCTGTGTGACCGCATCGGGATCATTCACAAAGGGACCCTGATTGCCACGGGAACCACGGGGGACTTGAAGCGGGCCGCGGGCGCCATGGGAGTCAGTTTTAAAACTGACCCCAAGCTCGAGGAAGTTTTTCTGAAACTGACGGAGGAACAGATCATTTTATGAAGGAAATCCTGACGTTGCTGAAGCCACGTTTCTGGTCTTTTAAAAACGGCCATTCTTCAAAAAATGTGAAAAACCGGAAAATAAAGGCAGTTCTTTTCGGTGCGGTCGGTCTTGCTTTCTGGGTGGGCATCTTTGCCATATTCTATCGGGTTCTCATCTATTTTCAAGGTGTTGAGGGTTTCGGGGATATTCTGGCCCGCAAACTTCTGTCCATGGTTCTTGTGACATTATTTGCCCTGCTCATCTTCAGCAGCATTGTCACGTCTCTGACAAAACTGTATTTGAGCAGAGACCTCGTCCTGGTCCATTCGATGCCGGTATCAAGGGGGAAGGTCTTCCTTGCCCGGTGGATTGAAAGCACTGTTGACAGTTCGTGGATGGTTCTTGTATATAGTCTGCCGGTGTTTCTCTCGTACGGGATTGTCTATAAGGCGGGATTTTTTTTCTACACGACGGTCGGTATGACGATTTTACCCCTATGCATGATTGCCTCGGGGGTCAGCGCTCTGGCCGTTGTGCTGATTGCCACGATTCTTCCCGCGGGTCGTTTGAGGACCGTCTTTGTTTTCCTTGGCCTGGCCCTGTTTATCATTCTGATCGTTGCCTTTCGATTAATGCGGCCCGAGCGCCTCGTTAATCCGGACACCTTTGCATCCCTCGTCCTCTATTTCAAATCTCTGGAGACACCCGGCTCCCCTCTGCTCCCCACAACATGGGTTTTCGAAAGCATTCAGGCTGCACTCACGGGAGTCACGGGGGGCGCCCTGTTTGACATCGCTTTGACCTGGAGTTTTACGGCGGCGTTGATCTTTGTCATCACCTGGGTATCGGGAGGAATGTATTTCACAGGCTATTCGAAGGCACAGACCACACCGGAGCGCCTCTTTCCGGCACGCAATCAACGGGACAGGGGGTGGTGGTTGTCGTCAGTTCTAAAACAGACCCCGATTGCCCTGTCCGGTCCGGTGAAGGCATTCATGGTGAAAGAAGTCCGGACGTTTTTTAGAGACCAGACCCAGTGGCCGCAGATATTTCTCATTATTGCATTGATCGTCGTCTATCTTTACAATTTTTCCGTCCTTCCCCTGGCCAGGTCTCCCATCAGAACCATTTATCTCCAGAATCTCTTTTCCTTTCTGAACATGGGGCTGGCCGCATTCGTCCTGACAGCGGTTGCGGCGCGGTTTGTCTATCCAGCCGTGAGTATTGAGGGCGACGCCTTCTGGATCGTGAAATCATCGCCCATTAAGATAAGGCAGTTTCTCTGGATTAAGTTTTTTGTCTATTATATTCCCCTGCTTCTGCTTGCAGAAGTGCTTATTGTTGTGTCCAATATCCTTCTTAACGTGACACCGTTCATGATGGTGCTTTCCGTGACGACGGTTTTCTTCATGATTCCGGGGATTGTTTCCATGGGTGTGGGGCTTGGCGCGGCCTATCCGGACTTCAAATCGGAAAACCCGGCACAGTCCGTGACCAGCTTCGGCGGCCTCCTCTTTATGATCCTGTGTGCCGGTTTTATCGCCGTCATCATTGTTCTTGAGGCCGGGCCCGTCTATTCGGTTTTCATGGCGGATATCCGGGGGGTGAGTCTTACTGCCCTCCAGTGGGTTTGGCTGATCGGTTCGTTTTTTCTTGTTCTGCTTCTTTGTGTCCTTGCAGTCATTCTGCCCATGCGTCTTGGGGAAAAACGCCTGAAAGAATAGGGGCAACGCCCAAGATAATGAATTCTCGCGAATTCCGGGGAGCCGAAAACGGACAAAACCCTGGCATGAAAATGATCGGCAGTGTCGTAAGTTATTTTATTATATCATATAGTTAAATAATGTCTACGCGTAGACATGACCTTAAAGAATGAAGGCGTAAATATAGCGATTGTTGCCACAAGCGCACCTGAGAGCCCATAAACCAGATATCCCACAAATGTTGCCGTAATAATAATGGGGCCGGGTGTTATCTGACCGAGGGCTATCCCGTCCATAAAGGTTTGATAAGGCATTGCTTTTTGACGGTCGGGGTATAAGAAACGCAGTTTTTACAATTCCCGTTAAATTCGTTAAATCCGCTGTCACTCCAGCTGATCACCTATTTAACACCAAGGACTTTTTTGCCTTGTTCAAACACCACGTCGACCGGGATGTTGGCAGATTTCAGACCATCGAGTTCTTTCTGCAGGCCGGCATTTATGGTGGCATTGGCTTCAAGATATTTTTTAGCCCCTTCATAATCACCATTACCCTGGAAGGTAAGGATAACAGGGGCCCAGCCATTGACGGCTTCTTTGGTTTTGGCAAAATCTACCTTGTAGGTACCATCGGCATTGCGGGTGAAGGCCCCGGCTTTTTCAAAATAGTTAAAGCACATCATATTGGCTTTGCCGTGAGCACTGGCGGCGCCAAAGCGCACCGAACGGAAGATACCGGCCATATATGCGGTGTAGCAATCTTCTGCGGTGATACCTTCGAGTTCTTTCCATTCGATGAGTTTAACTGCCATGTACAAACCGAGGATGTCCGCCTTGGCTTCTTCGAAAGCGGCCCCTACATCTTTCATCGCGTCGCGTGACATACCATTGCCGGTGATGGTCTTTTTGATTCCCAGGCCATGGGCTACTTCGTGGAACATCACATTATTGAAGAAGGCATCAAATTTCATATTGGGAATCTGAGTCTTATCCATGAGTTTATTGGCGATCGGCATCATAATGTTGTCGAACTTGGATTTCATGGTGTTTTTCAGCTGAAGGCGGCGGGAACCGGCTTTTAACTGCACCTGTTCATCGTTTGGCAGGTTGATAGCAATGGTCTTGCTTCCTGCATTGCAATCACCGGCATGGTAGACGGCATCATAAACACCCAGGTCTGACTGGGTTCCCGGGACTTCCGCTTTGTATTTTGCATCCACAGGAAGGTCTTTCTGCAATTTGGGCAATAAGGCAATGTATTTATCCAATTTCTTGCTCCACGCCAGATCCTTGATCAGCACGAAGGATTCAAAAGCAGCCTTGTATTCGAATAAAGCATCTTCATAATTTTCGATCGGTCCTACAATAAAATCAATGCGGTTGTTTTTCATTTCCATCCATGCGAAATCACTGGGCTGATAGTTGGATGTCATAAGGGCTTCAGCGCGGAGTTCCAGATATTTTTTAAGTCCGGCGTCTTCAGCCACCACGGCAGCTTTCTTTAGTAAATCCGTTGCTTTCTGTAGTTTTTCCTTGTAAGCTTCGTGATACCAAACCACCTTCAGGCTTTTATCATCATTGCGGCGGATAAGGGTATACAGGCTCTTTTTGTTGCTGTCGGCCAAAGCTTCAAATTCTTCTTTGGTCATATCAGCCGGATAAAAGTTGGCGCCTGCGGGTTTTTCACCATAGTTTTCAATGAAAGATTTGTTGTCGTTGAGCCTTTCCCAAGGACCATAATTGATCATTGCAAACTTTTTGGTGTTCTCCCCTTTTATGCTGTCAAGGAACGCAGCTTTGTCGCCCAAGGTCTGTTCCCAGTAGAGCTCATCCATGATCTGTGCAATATCGATCAGAATGGGGATCATCTGTTTTTCTTTCTCTGTAAGTGCGCTCAAATCAGTGGTGAGCTTCACTGTAGCAAACTCGTTAACTTTTGCTCCCATAAGTGCATCTTCTTTGGTAGAGGTTTGATCATTTTTTTTATAGGATGATCCACAGGAAGTGATCATCGCGGCCATGAACATGGCCAGCATTGCGAAAACGATAGTCTTTTTACCCATATTATTGAACTTTAGTATAATTATCGATTACGAAATTACTTATTATTTTATTAAAGCGCCCCTTTAGGGGGCGTTGGTCGCTATTTGATCTGCCGCAATGTTGCCGCAAGTAGGTCGTACATCTTAGACACGCTTGCCACCTCCATCCGCTCGTTCGGCGAGTGAACGTTCTGGATCGTGGGTCCAACCGAGATCATGTCCAATCCAGGGTATTTTACCCCCGCCACGCTGGTCTCCAGTCCGGCATGAATCGCAGCGACCTCCGCCGCCACGCCGAACAACTCCGTGTACACCTGCTGCATGAGCGACAACAATGCCGAATCCGGGTTGGGTGGCCAACTGGAGTAGGCGCCGCCCAGCGTGACCGTGGCGCCAGCCTGTTCGAAGACCTTGGCAAAGCGCTGCGCCTCGGCATCACGCTCCGAGTCCAGCGCACTGCGCACGTAGACGCTGGCGGTGAACTGCCCATCGCCGATGGTGAGTATACCGACGTTACCTGAGGTCTCCACTAGCCCAGGCACGGAGGCACTCATACGGAACACACCCTGTGGAGCAGCATAGACCGAGCCGATCAGCGCCCGTTGTGCTGCCGCCGCCATCACCTTCGACGGCTGGTCGGCTGGTTTGACGGTCATGGCCAGATTAGGCTCGGTTTCCGCCAGCTCGCGCGCTACTGTTGCGCCAAAGTCGACCACATACTTACCGAATGAAGCAGCCTGATTCGCCGGGATGGCTACGAGTGCGGTCGTTGTGCGCGGGATCGCGTTGCGCAGGTTGCCTCCCACCAGACTGGCGACGCGCACCTCGAACTCGGCGGGGGCATTCCACAGCAGACGCGCCATCAGTTGATGGGCGCTGCCCCGTCTTTTGTTAATGTCGATCCCGGAATGGCCACCGCTCAAGCCGTCGATGGTTATCTGGAGTCCGGCCATCGCTGCTGGCGTTGCGTCCTCGTTGTAGGTTGCCTGGACTTCTTCATAGACGGCTCCCGCGCTGCTGATGAGGAACTGGCCTTCGACTTCGTTGTCCACGTTGATCAGAAACTTGCCGTGCAGCGCATCCGGCGCCAAGGCGTTAATGCCCGTAAAGCCATCTTCCTCGTTGACCGTGAAGAGTGCTTCGAGGGGTCCGTGGACGACGTCGTCAGCCTGCAGAAGCGCCATGATGATGGCCACGCCTATGCCGTCATCCGCGCCCAGCGTCGTGCCGTCGGCATGCACCCAACCGTCCTCGACAAATGCTTTGATGGGGTCGGTCACGAAATTGTGGGTGGAATCGGGCATTTTCTGCGGTACCATATCCAAATGTGCCTGGAGCACGACGCCAGGGCGCTTCTCCATGCCCTCCGTCGCCGGCTTACGAATGATCACGTTACCGGCTTTGTCGACGATGGTCTCCAGCCGTAACGTGCGCCCAAAGTCAGCCATAAATGCTGTCGCCTTCCGCTCATGGTGCGAAGGACGTGGAATTTGGGTGAGATCATAGAAATTCTGCCAGACCGAGGGCGATTTCATCGTGGCGAGCGCATCGGCGAGCGGGACGCATCCTGTCAGGCCCGCGGACGGCACTTGCACCGACGCACAGCCAGCCAGGAACGACACAATGAGTAGTACAACGGAAGCAATCTGAATCGATCTACAGAACTGCATATGAACCCCCTTGTTTTCACGGTATGAGTATTTTGACAATGTCGTTTCTGATGCTTTGCGTCACGGATTAAGGTATAATATTAAAAAGTCAAAATTATTTGAGGCATTAGGATGCTGTTTACCACTTGTTATCAGCAACTTTTCATGGCTCTGCCGTTTTGTGGATAACAGGAAGGAGGCCGGGTTCCTCCGGAACAGAAAATGAGCTGTCAAGGTTTTGCACGTTTCATCCCGTAAGTTGCACCCAAGGTCAAAACCTCCACCCTTCGATAGTATGGCAACTCCGTGGCCCGGTTTCGGATGGTGATTTTATGGGCGTTATGGGTCAGCCGCAGGCCTTCCTCTTTTTCCCTACCAGCCCTTTGTCCACATCTCGTCGTCCTCATAAACCTTTTCTTCGTCCTGCCCCGCCTCCTCGGCGTCCCCTTCGATCATGCGTCCGGGGTTCGGGTTTTTGAGTACTTCCTGGTAGTATTCGTGCTGGATCAGGAGATTCATGATGTCGTTGGTACCCGTCCATATTTGAATCAGCCGGGTGTCCCGGATCATGCGCTCCAGCGGGTAAACATTCGTATAGCCGATACCCCCGACAATCTGCATGGCAAGATTGCAGATATCCCATGCCGAGTCCGTAGCAAATTTTTTTGCCTCGCTCACCATACGCCGTGCCGAGGGGAGCCCCGCGTCGACGCTTCTTCCGGCCGCAATCGTCAATGCCCGCGCCGCATCCAATCGGGTAACGGCATCCGCCACCTTGAAGCTGACCCCCTGAAAGTTGCGGATTTTCTGGCCGAAGGCCTTTCTCCGGTCGGAGTATCGCACGGCAACCTCCAGAGCGGCGCGGGCCATGCCGAGGGAACCGCCCGCCGAGGTCAATCGTTCCGGAACCATCATGGTATTGAAGATTTCCGCGCCTTTGTTGATTTCACCGATCAAGTTCGATGCAGGCACCTTTACATCCCGGAAAATCAGACGGCCCGTGCCACCGCCCCTTGTGCCCATGAGCTTGTAGAGGTATTTGACATCAACGCCGGGACGGTCCTTCTCGATAAGAATCAGGCTTATCCGTTCGTGAGGTTTCCCCTGCGGGTTGGTGTTGCAATAGACGATGAAAAAATCGGCCCCGTCCGCCGCCACGACAAACCGCTTCTGACCTTTGACGATAAAATAATCATCCTTGAGTTCCGCCCGGGTCGTAGCGCCGAAAAAATCCGATCCCCCCCGTGGTTCGGTCAGGGCTTCCGCGGATATGAGAACACCCTTCAGAAGAGGTTTGAGAAAGTTCTCCTTCTGGTCTTCCGTTCCAAAGCTGTGAAGGGCCTGCCCAACGATGGACGGCATGGAGAAGGCGCAGCCCAAAGCTGTTCCCAGAACCCCGATTTCCTCCAGGGCCGCGATCTCCGCAGTCCAGGAAAGGCCTCGGCCGCCGTAGGCTACAGGGAATCTCAGTCCAAGAAGATTACGGTTCCCCAAGGCCCTGACGAATTCCCTCGGGTAGGTGATCTCGTCGCGATCCATCTTCCTAACGAGATCGGAAGAAACTTCCTCTTTGACAAAGTTCCGCACTTCTTCTTTCAAAGCCGCTTCCTCACTGTCTAAAAACACATCCTGCAGCATGATTCCTGATTCCTTTCCATTACTGGAACGCCGAAGGCTATTTTCTGGCGGTTTTATTGTATTGTCATCACAGCACGGCCCAGATGATGGCGTAGAGGATTGCCGGCAGCATATTCCCGATCCGGATTCTGGTTATTTCCAGTAAATTGGCGCCGATACCCACGATTAAAAGACCGCCAGAGGCGGTAACAGCATCAAGGACGGCGGGATTCTGCATGAAAAGAATTTTGGAGGCAAGGAGGGTGATGGAACCCTGGACGAGAAGAACGGATATGGCCGAGAAGGCCACGCCGATGCCGAGCGTTGAAGACAGGGCAATGGACGCCACGCCGTCAAGGAGAGACTTGATGTAAAGGGTGCTTGAATCTCCTGTCGTTCCATCCTGGATTGAGCCCACGATCATCATGGCGCCTGTGAGATAGAGGATTGATGCGGACACAAAACCCTTCACGAATGTTGAAGAATTTGAACGGGCGCGCGTTTTAATCCACTCACCCAGGTACTCGATCCCCTGTTCGATCCTGATCAATTCTCCCGTAATAGCTCCCATAAGGACACATCCGATGGCGATAATGGGTTCAGCGCCGGAAAGGGCCATCTTTAGGCCGATGAAAACAACGGAAAGTCCCAAGGCCTGCATGACGATCGTCTTCACTCTTTCGGGCAGGTACTTCCCGGCGGAAATACCGATCAGACTCCCGGCGAGAATGGCTCCCGTATTTGCTATGGTTCCGGTCAACAGTTTATTTCCCCGTGAACTGGGGCTTCCGTTTCTCAAACATGGCAGACGTGCCTCCAGGATGATGATGTGTGTGGCTATCGGCTCTTTAACTGCGATAATCTACACTTTTTCTCCATGTCTCACAATCAATTATTTATTGTAATGATTTTATGCTTTTGATGCCTAACCATTTGTGTTAATAAGGACAAAATAATCGCGTCGGGAGGCGGAACAACTGATTGATGAAGGCCGTTTTTTTAGCTGACGCCCACCTGAATAAGGCCGACGATGACGGTTATCGCAGCCTCATGAACTTTTTTGATCATATGGCTGCGGTTGATGATCTGTTTATTGCGGGAGATTTTTTTGATTTCTGGTTTTGCAGGGACGGGCTTGTATATCCGGAATTTAAGGAGGCCATCGACAAACTGGTGGGTCTGCAAAAACGGGGGGTTCGTGTTGCCCTGTGTGAGGGGAACCATGATTTCCACCTGGAAAGTTTCTTTTCAAAGCGTCTTGGGATGACCGTATTTACCGAATGGGCCGCTGTTGTTCTGGATGGTCGGAAAATCCTCGTATCTCATGGAGACACGGTGGACGAAACGAATAAGCGGTATCTGCGTTTAAGGAAAATCCTGAGAAGCCGGCTTTTTTACCGGATTCAGAGAATCATGCCCCTTGCTCTTCTGTGGAAAATCGCCCGCCTCAGTTCCATGATGAGCAAGGAAGTATCAACGGAATCCGAGAATTTTGTGGCGGAAAAGATGGAAGCATTTTCTCAGAAAAAGTTTATAGAAGGTTTTGACGCTGTCATTCTTGGGCATTGTCATAAGCCGATGATCAGAGAATATGTGATAGACGGCAGTAAGCGAACCTTTGCCACTCTTGGCGACTGGGTTAAGCATCATTCCTATCTTTACTATGAGGATGGCCGGTTTACACTGAATTACCACAGGGCGAATTCATCCTGAAATGTCTTCCTTGACGGAATCCCCGCCCTGTGGACAGGGACCTTCGCCATAAGGGAAACGCAAGTCTGGACATGCCCGGGAGTGTATGATAATTAAACCAATAACGTTTTCGGGGGATTTACATGAATTTCGGTGGATTGGATTTAGCCTATCCGACCTTTGAGGAAGCAATGTTTGT
>JBAWYD010000063.1:0-15431 GCA_037143735.1 Deltaproteobacteria bacterium | reverse complement strand
GCTCCGGCGCCAACAATATTATGAATCTCATCAATAAAAAGGATCACCTTTTCCTGCTTCTGGAGATCGGCAATAACCCGCTTCATACGTTCCTCAAAGTCGCCGCGGAATCGCGTCCCCGCGAGCAGAGACCCCATATCAATGGAATAGATCTTAAAACCTTTTAAACGGCCGGGAACTTTCCCTTCAGCAATGCGTTGCGCAAGACCTTCCGTGATGGCCGTTTTGCCCACACCCGGCTCTCCCACATGAACCGGATTATTCTTGAACCGTCGGCATAACACCTGGATGGTTCTCTCAAGGATATCATCTCTCCCGATCAGTGGATCCATCTCTCCGGCCAGGGCTTTTTCCGTCAATTCCGTCGTAAATGCCTTGAGCACCTTGCTCTGATCCGGCTCTTCCCTCCTGGTTTCCTGATCAGGTTGACTTTCCAGAGGCCGGATATTCAATGGATGTATAGGGGTCGCATCAGGAACGACGGAGACACCATGAGAGATATATTTGAGAAGGTTGAGCCTGTTAACGCCTTCCTGATTCATAAAAAATGAGGCAAAAGATTCTTTTTCATCCAGCATGGAAACCAGAATATCCCCCAATTCAAGAATATCCTTCTGCGCCGATGTAGTATGCCATACGGCCCTTTCCATAACATTCTGAAAACCCATCGACTGCACGGACCGTGTGCCTTTCACGACCGGATTGATTTCACGGAGATGTTTGGCAAGAACAGTCTTCAGGTTTTTCGGATCCCCGCCACAATGCTGTATGATCTCCGTTCCTTCATCAAAGTAAAGAGCCGCATACAACAGATGTTCAGGCGTTACAAACTCGTGGTTTCTCACGTTTGCCTCAGCGTAAGCAGCCATGATGATCTGATTCAAATTTTCACTAATTTTCATCGCGCGTCGCCCTTGATTCAGGCCTCCTCTAAAGAACATTTGAGGGGAAATTCCCTCTGTTTCGCCATATGATGAACATGGGCAACCTTGGTGGATGCAATATCAAAGGTATATACCCCGCACATGCCTATCCCTCTCTTATGAACATCAAACATGATTTTTGTCGCTTCCGCCGCCTGCTTATGGAACACCTTCATGAGAACCTCTACAACAAATTCCATTGTGGTGTAATGATCATTATGCAGGATAACCCGATACATCCTTGGCTCCTGCAAAACGATGTCAGAATCTAACTTTACACTCCCATCAGAGATGGCGCCGGGGTCGAAATCGTCTTGCATATAACATCCTCAACTTTAAATATATTCTTTCTCCGATATCGGTAATATAAGTCACCCGTGCGAACGTGTCAATGGGCTTCGTTAATATAGCATAAGAAGTCGGCAAGTTAGGTAAATAACCCATGATATCCGATTCCACATGATATCTTCGAACAGACGAACATGACCATTACCTTGCCCGTTCTGAAAAACATGGGGAAGCCTGCCGGTATAATTCATGTTTGATTTGTGTCAACAAATCGATTATGTATGTCTTCGTTTATCATTTCCACACGAGGGGCCAATGAAGAAGATCACCGCTGTTATTCCCTTTAATCAACAGCCGTACTTTGAAAGGATGTTACAGCCCATCCTGGAATCGCCGCTGATAGAAAAAGTGCTGATTCTCCGGAGAGAACCGCTTGCACCGTCCTGGCCGAAGTGCGACACCATCGAGGCGGATTCTCTCTCTTCAAGCGGGGCATGGAATACTCTGCTTCACAATATCCGAACGGAATATCTGCTTCTTATCAATGACTTGCACGAAATCCTCATTGTTCCCGGCTCCATGGAGAGGTTCCTGGATGTGGCGGATTCTACCACCGCCGGCATGGTTTTTTCAGACTATTACGAGGAAAAAGACGGAGCCCTTACAGAGCACCCCGTCAACGATTATCAGACAGGCAGCATCCGGGATGATTTTGATTTCGGACCCGTCATGGTCTTTTCCATGCCCGCCATCCGTGGGGCGCTTGAACAATACGGCACCGTCATCAAGACGAAACATGCCGGTCTCTATGATGTGCGGTTGAAAGTATCCATCAATACCCCGCCCTTCCATATTCAGGAATTTCTTTATATCAAGGCGGTGAAAGATTCCATTAACTCCCGGCATGAAGAACATTTCGACTACGTCGACCCCGGGAATTACGCTGCACAGAAAGAACTGGAAGACGCTGCAACGCAACATCTGAGAAACATCGGCGCCTACCTCCACCCCGAGTTTAAAACCGTGCCGCCTTCGGTATACCCTTTTCCCGTTGAGGCCAGTGTGATCATCCCCGTCCGCAACCGCACGCATACCATCGCCGATGCTATACGCAGCGCCCTCTCGCAGGAAACGAATTTTCCTTTCAATGTGATTGTCGTTGACAACCATTCCACGGACGGAACAACCGCCGTTCTTTCATGGCTGGCAGGAGAGAATCCTGCTGTGAAGCATATTATCCCGTCACGCTTCGATCTCAGTATCGGAGGGTGCTGGAATGAAGCCGTTTCTTTCGGACATTGCGGTCGATACGCCGTTCAGCTCGATTCGGACGATCTTTACAGGTCTCGAGATGCACTGCAAAAAATGGTCGACATCTTTCGACACGGCGATTTTGCCATGGTCATCGGTGCATATACCCTCGTCAATGAATCGCTGGAAGAAATCGCCCCCGGTCTGATTGATCACAGCGAATGGACAGATACGAACGGACACAACAACGCCCTCCGCGTAAACGGACTGGGGGCGCCCAGAGCATTTGACACGTCCCTTATCCGGGGGATCGGTTTTTTAAACGTGGGCTACGGGGAAGATTATGCCATTGCCCTACGATTATCCCGGGAGTATCGCATCGGTCGAATTTATGAAAGCCTCTATCTGTGCCGACGCTGGAAAGGAAATACGGACGCCGCCCTATCCGTCGAAAGGCGAAATCGGAATGACGCATTTAAAGATAAAATACGGACTATGGAGATTATGGCACGGCAGAAACTGAATAGAGAGAATCGTCCGAAAGGGTAGTTATAGTGAGGGAAAGTTGCAAAGAGGGAAGCCGTCTCCATGGCAGGATCTTTGCGTCATTCGACGCCGGCGGCTCTAAGCCCGATCTGCCAGGCCTTTGTCACAGCCTGTTTTTTCAACAAAAAAACCGGTGGCCGGCGCTTTCCGAAGGCATTGATGCCCTGAATCACGTCCGCGTGCGTGAACTCCCGTGTAACGGATTTTCGGTAAAATTGCAATTCAATCCGGCGAGGATCACGAGCAGCGCCGCCCCTGTCGACATCCAATCCATCAGCAAAAGACCGTGTTTCCTCTGCCCGGAGAATCTCCCGGAACCGCAGAAAGGCGTTCTGTATCGGCAGCAATTTCTGATTCTCTGTAATCCCTTTCCCATATTTAACCAACATTATACGGTTTCACATATCACACACATTCCCCAGTCATTTGCCGGTTCCGTCACCCTGTTTTTAGAGATGGCAAAGGATCTGTCACCTGATTTCAACGTGTTTTACAACGGTCCCCGCGCCGGGGCCTCCGCGCCGGATCATCTCCATTTTCAGGCAGCTCCCGCAGGTGTACTGCCCATTGAAAAGGAACTCCGGGAGGCCCATAACCACCGACCGGCGACGTTAATGGACGGGATTTCCTTCTTTACTGTTGGGAACCTTGGACGTGAAATCCTTGTCATTGAAGGTAAAGCCATTGATGGTGTATCGGCCGCCCTTCTGACGATCATGGACAGGTTAAAAGCCGCCATACCGACGTCCGATGAGCCAATGATGAACCTGTTTTGCTCATACCGTGAAAACATCTGGCGAATCGTTATTTTTCTGCGACGGAAACATCGTCCGGATGCCTATTACCTGACGTGTAAAAAACGAATCCTGATCTCCCCTGGATTGGCGGATATGGCCGGGCTGATAATCACCCCTGTCGAAAAAGATTTTAACACATTGGATGCTGCGACACTGGAAAACATCTACCTGGAAGTTTCCCTGGATACGAAAATTATTCAAAAGGCGATTGATCTTTGATAAATTCGCCCCTCATCATAGACAGCCGGATGACTATTGAAGAAGCCATTGCCGGAACGGCTGCCCCACGAGATGTAATTGAATCCCTTTCTCTCATTAACATCCGCTACCGGGCCTTTGACGGCCGCCTTCATCAGGGGCAACTGGTGGTTCACGAAGAGGTCGTGCCGGATATCCTGGAAATCTTCCGGTTTATCGAGGCACTCGGATTTCCCGTCGCCAGAGCGATCCCCATCGTGCGATATGGCTGGTCGGATGATCGCTCCATGGCCGACAACAATTCATCCGCCTTCAATTACCGCCTCGTCCTGGGGACTGAAAGGCTTTCCCGTCATGCCTTCGGCAGGGCCGTTGATATCAATCCCTGCCAGAATCCCGTTATATACGAAAACGGACGCATTTCACCGGACGGCGCCACCTATGACGTGGGAAAAGAAGGCACTTTTTCCGAAACCCATTCAGTTATCAGAGAATTTCAGCGCCGGGAATGGCAGTGGGGAGGGCACTTCAAGACCCTCAAGGATTACCATCATTTTGACAAGGTTGAGGAAATTATAAGGATAAGGGCGTTTGATGTCAAGAATAGGTGACGACTATTGTCAGCCGTGTTCCTGTGTCTTGAGGAATCTTACTTCTGGCCAGTTCTCCATGCATCGTTCCAGTCGGTACTCGTTGGCGGTGAGAAAGGTCGGACGACCTTCGGCGTCAAGGGCCAGGGAATTTCCGTTTTCCCGCTCGAACTCCTTGAATCGTTTCTCGTCCGCGCACGTAACCCAGCGGGCAACGTTGTACGGCGTCTCTTCAAAAACCGTGTCGGCGCCGTATTCGGTTCTCAGCCTCTCGGCTGTCACGTCAAACTGGAGGACGCCCACTGCTCCCAGGATATAGTCACTTTTCCCCAGCGGCTGGAAAACCTGTACGGCCCCCTCCTCGGAGAGCTGAACCAGCCCCTTCTGGAGCTGCTTGCTCTTCATGGGATTTCTCAAGCGTACGCGCCGGAAGTTCTCCGGAGCGAAGTTGGGGATGCCGGTGAACTTCAGCGGTTCATTTTCCGTAAAGGTATCCCCGATCTTGATGGTGCCATGGTTGTGAATGCCGATGACGTCTCCCGGGTAGGCCTCTTCAACGTGGGTTCTGTCCTGAGACATGAAGATGGTGGCATTTGCGAGGGTAATTCCCTTGCCGATCCGGTGGTGAATCACCTTCATGCCTCGTCGGAACGTCCCCGAGCAGACACGGAGGAAGGCGATGCGGTCCCGATGGGAGGGGTCCATGTTCGCCTGGATCTTGAAGACGAAACCAGAAAAGGCATCTTCATAGGGCGATACCTCCCTCGTCACGGCGGCGCGGGCGACGGGAGCCGGCGCCATTTCCACAAAGGCGTCGAGGAGTTCCTTCACGCCGAAGTTGTTGATGGCGCTGCCGAAAAAGACTGGGCTCTGATTGCCCTTCAGATATTGCTTCAATTCGAAGGGATTGGCGGCCCCCGTAAGCAGCTCCACCTGCTCCCGGAGCTCCACGGCCTGGCTTCCCAGAATCTCTTCAAGGCGGGGATCGGCAAGATCGGTGATCACAACACCCTCCCGGGGCTGGGTATGCCCACCGGGGGTGAAGAGATGCAACTCTCCACGGTAGAGATTATAGACGCCCCGGAAAGACTTACCCATGCCGATGGGCCATGACATGGGGACGCACTCGATCTGGAGCTTTTCTTCGATGTCGGTGAGCAGTTCCAGCGGCGTCAGGCCGTCACGGTCCAGCTTGTTGATGAAGGTGATGATCGGGGTGTTGCGCATCCGGCACACCTCCATGAGCTTTTCCGTCTGCGGCTCCACGCCTTTGCCGCTGTCGATGACCATCAGCGCGCTGTCAACGGCGGTCAGCACCCGGTAAGTGTCTTCCGAAAAATCCTGATGACCCGGTGTATCCAGAAGATTTATTTCGTAGTCACGGTAGTTAAATTTCATAACCGAAGTGGTGACGGAAATGCCCCGCTCCTTTTCGATGCTCATCCAATCGCTCAGTGCATGGCGGCCGGCCTTGCGCGCCCTGACTGCGCCGGCCTGCTGGATGGCCCCGCCGAAAAGCAACAATTTTTCCGTCAGGGTGGTTTTCCCGGCGTCGGGATGACTGATGATCCCGAAATTGCGGCGGCGGTCCACTTCTCTTCTATGGTGTTTATCCAATTTCAAAACCTCAAAAGCTTTTTTAAACATAAAAAACCGGGCTTATCGGGCCCGGTTTGCAGATTTGCATCAATACAATGCTTGACAGGTAAAAGTCAATGGTTATTCTGACACGAATGCCTCCCGGGAGTCTTTCAGAATAGATTGAACCTGTCCTATCAGAATTCCGGACATGGTTTCCTTTCCAAGAAGATAATCGTTCAGCGTGTTTTTTGAAACGACGACCTTTTTTTCTTTCTCGGATGCATGTAACAGATGTACATGATTTTTTACCCATACAGCGAAACCGACATGGGTGACATCCAGTCCCTCAATATCGGTTGTGATGCCGATCAGATTCCCATCTTCGATCCTGCCTTCAACCTTCTCAAACCCGGCTTTTAGAATAACATGACGGATCTGCCCTGATAAACGCTTCTCCACGGCCAGCATTTCACGATATGATGCATTGACTTTCAATCCGGGATAATTTTCGGAATGACGCGTCATAAAATGGATCTCTTTCAGAAATGGATTTCCCCCGATTTTTCCGGTGATGTCCTTCACTACGCCCTTTTTCTCGTTGTCATGCACCCAGTCGGAAAAGTAATGGAGACGTGAGGAATATCCCTTCAGTAAACCCTTTCGGTACCGGATTCTTTTCATATGCGCAACAAAAGCCTCAAAGGTGCTTTTCCCCGCCTCGATCAACTGCGCCAGGACCACGCAATTTTCGATAAAAGTAAAACAATCGAACTGTCTCAAGTTGATGACCAGGGACTCCTTGCCCTCCGTTTCAATGGTGTTTGCCACGTAGGGAACCCCTGAGAAATATTTTCCAACCATAACCACCAGTTCATCGACGGATAGCCCCTCCCCTACCCTCCATCGAGGGGACGAAAACAACTCTTCACAAATTCTACGATCCTCCGGTTGGTAAATCGCCGATATTTCCTTCAGTTTCAACACTTTCCCCCAGCCATGGACGATTCTGTCATGCGGTTGCGGATTCACCCGCTCTGAAATATTCCGATTCGCCCCGCGTAAATCCTTGAACACCGTTTTTAGATCTTCTTATATCGTGACGAAACCCTCCTGTCAATCATGCAACAGTTATCCATTTACTGCTTGACACGTATAAAGTTTCACGCATATACGTTTTTACTCTTAGAATTTCCGTCAAAGGTGAAAATTGAAATGAAAAGACGTCTTTGCACGCTCGTTCTCTTCGCACTCATCGCTTTATTCTCTGCCACGTTGGTTTCGGCGGCGGAAATGGAGACCTTTGCCCAGTCGGTGGTAAACGCCAAGGCGAACGCCGCCAATCCAATAGGCTTGGCACCAACAGGCTGGGTGGCGTCGAACGCCGACATGTTCAAGGTCGGGGTGTCCGGTTCGGGTGAGGCCGTTACCTACGGCCTGAAATATTACAACAATCAGTTGATTGTCCGCACGGCCAGTACAGAAAGAGCTTACAACGGATACTATTGGCCTAACGTACCAACGACTGCCGGATCCAACTACTCGATTTACGGCAACAAAAACGTCATGAGCGCCTGGGTCACGACGGGAAAGGAGATGACGGGATTCGTCGACAACCAGGGGCTGACCGCCGGCACGGCCGTCAAGGGACTGGAACGGGGGCTCGGCATGTCCGATGGCGGGACGCATGACGCCATCTTCGAAATGGCGGTGACCGTCAGTGGCACGGTCAATCCTTATCTGCTTCGCCCGACCCGGAATCCAAACCCGACTATTTACAGCACGACTCCCGCAGATCACGGGACAAACGCAGTAAATATTCCTGCCGACGCCGCAGCCGCGGGCATCGGAACCGGCGCGGCGGCGGACGCGGTGTACGCCAACTACAAGGCCGCCTACACCGCCTGGATGACATCAAACTATCCCTGGACGCAGTTGGGATATACCTACTACTGGGGGCAGGCGGCAAACAAACCCGCCAACCTGTCGGACGTTCAGGGGATGTCCGAGTTCATCCTGCTGGGTGCCACGGGCAGTTCGGATCCGACACTGACGCCTTCGGGTACCAATGAGTCGGGAAATGTCGTCGTCGTCGGCATCTACGCGACGCAATCCTATCTCTATACGAAGAATAACGGAACGATCTTGACCGATGCGGCGGGCGCGCAGTACGGAAACGGGTTTGCCAGCTTCAACGTCACCGGCCCCTGCAACACGCTTTGGGCTGGCGCCGCTTTCCAGGTCGGCACGAATCTGACCGCCGCCTCGCCCAATACGATTACCGTCGGCGCCGGCGGAAGCGTCAGCGGCGGGCAGGGCATCCTGGTCGGTTCCCAGAACTATACGGTCACGAATACCGGCCTCATCACGGCCAATACAGACACGAAAAAATTCAACCTGACCGGAAGCGAAAATATCGCGCTCCTGTTCAAGGGCGACACGCACAGCGCGCCTTATGTCGGCGCCGTGAAGAATATTCTGATCAATTCCGGCACGATTACGGCCCCTGGGAACAATGGAACCGCCGTGATGGTTTGGGCGGGCAACACTGACATCACCAATACCGGAACCATCACCGGAACCGGTTGCGCCATCAAGGCGGAGGCGGGCAATACCTCCATTGTCAACAACGCCGGCGGAGTTATCTCCGGAGGCACCTATGCCATCCAAACCGCTGCAGGCAATGACACCGTCACCGTCACCGGCGGTGAACTCACGGGAAAAGTTGATCTGGGAACGGGAACGGATACCTTTTCTGTGACCAACACCGGCAGCAACGCAAAACTGAACTTTACCCTGAACAAGGATACTCCCAACGCGGCCCAGATATTGGTAAAAGATGTGGGAGCAGGAACTGTGGACATCGCCAACAACACGAAGCTGGCCGTAACGGTGGCGGGAACAAAGAATGTGCAGAATAACGACCGGTTTCTTATTGTGGATACGAACGCCCTGACGGTCACTCCGGCAAACCTCACCATTCAGAACGACCCTTCCTTGCCTATGGTCACATTTTCCGCCACGAAAGACGGAAACAAGCTTTATCTTCTGGCATCAAGAAACAACAGCTATTATGGGCAAAACAGTGTGAACACATCGCTGGGCGCTGCACTTGACAGTCTGGCCAATTCGGCGACAGGGGATTTTGCCAATGTATTAGGCGACCTGGACAGTTCCGGCAGCGGCGGCAACGCCCGGAAATTGGAGCCCACCGTCAACGGGGGAACGGTTCAGGCGAGTTATGGAACGATCGGTCAATTCACAAATACCGTCACCAGTCGAATCGATCAGGTCTGGTCGGGTAGTGTCGCAGGAACCGGCCCGACCGGCATTTCCACCGGCGATGAGCCCGCAAAATGGGGTGTATGGAGTCAGACGTTCGGCGCCTATCTGAACCAGGGCGCGCGAGGATCAAGCAGCGGTTACTCGGCGAACATCTGGGGCGGCTCCCTCGGTTTCGACAGGCTTCTTTTTGATCATTTCATGTTTGGGTTGAGCGGCGGGTATGCCCGGAACTACATCCGGACAAACGATGCGAATACCAGAACCGATGCCGATAGCTACCAGGGAAGTCTCTATGGGAGTCTTGCCAGGGACGCCTATTACATCGACGGCGTTTTATCATATGCGTATAACCGGTATGACGCATCGAGACATATCGCCTTCGGGACGACGGATCGCGTCGCGAAAAGCAATTATGGGGGGCAGCAATATTCCGGCTACCTTGAAGGCGGATATACCCTTAAGAACCGAGGGTTGAACATCACGCCCCTCGTCTCGATTCAGTACATGCGCCTGCACCTCAATGATTATTCCGAATCAGGCGCCGGTTCCCTGAATCTCACGGTTGACGCTCAGGACTACAATACGTTTCAGTCCGGTCTGGGCGCAAAATTGACATACCCGATATTACGTCAAGATTTGCAGATTATTCCCGAAATGCACATAAAATGGCTGTATGATTTTATCGGGGATCAGCAGCAGGCGACATCGACATTTACCGGAAGCGGCGCATCGTTTTCCACAAAGGGTTTCGACCCGCCAAAGTCGAGCTACAACGCAGGCGCAAAGCTTACGTTGATGACGACATATGATGTGACGCTTTCGCTGAACTATGACCTTGAAATGAAAGATGATTTCCACAGCCACACCGGTTACGTCAATGTACGGTACACTTTCTAAATACAAACGCTTGATTTTGTTGATGGTTCTGCTTCTTGCGTCCGGGTGCGCTTCCATGACGCCGCTAATGGACAGGAATGCGGACGCCGACCGGGTCGCCCGGGACGGTGGATTCGAAAAGTCATTCATAAAAACGAAATCCTTCACGCTCACGGCATATTACCGATGCGCCAAACCGGGCGATCCCATGAATCTCTATCTCGAAGGCGACGGATCGGCGTGGCCGTCCCGCACAAGGCTTTCGGACGATCCCACCCCCAGAAGGCCGCTCGTCCTGGAACTGGCTGGTATGGACCCTGCGGCGAACGTGGCCTATCTGTCGAGGCCGGGGCAATATACCGCCACAGATTCCTCCCTGTGCGATCCTTCTTACTGGTCGGATAAGCGTTTTTCGAGCGAGGTCGTCGATGCCCTGAATGAAGCCATAGAAGCATTGCGCAAAAGAACCAGGGCAATCAGGATCAATCTGATCGGATATTCAGGAGGGGCGGCGCTCGCCGCATTGCTTGCTGCCAAGCGAAACGATGTGGTCAGTTTAAGGACTGTTGCCGGAAATCTCGATCCCGAGGCGGTCAACCGTTATCATAATGTAAGCCCGCTCAATGGGTCTCTGAATCCGATGGATGCGGCGGTAAAGCTGAAAGGTCTGCCACAGCGTCATTTCGTCGGTTCAAAAGACGCCGTGGTTCCCCCTTTTATCGCACAATCTTTTATGAAGCGCGCCGGCGATCAAGACGGCGGCAAGATTACCATCGTCGAAGGCGCTTCCCATGCCAATGGCTGGCGCGAGCGATGGAAATCGCTTCTCGCCATTCCATTTTAACGCTAAAATAATCGGCGGGATTCCAACCTTTCAGTAGAGGGTTTCCTTGCCGATCTGCTTCAGCCAGGATGTGTCTTTAAACCACCGGTCCTTCAATGCATTGATCTGGCCGCTACCCTGCATCAAGCCCAGAAAATTATCCGTCCAGTTGACAAAAAGAGGATCATTCCCCGGAATAGCAATACCGAGGGGTTCATACGTAAATGGTGTGGATATGCAGGATAGTCCCTTGTCTGCATTGAGTAGCAGTTCGATCAGACATTCCGGATAATCGGACACGAACGCATGAGCCATATCCTGGACAACAAGTCCGACGCCTTCTTTATAGTCTATCGTCTGGATGAGTTTTGCCCTCGGCAGGAAGCTCTTTACGAACGCCTGGCTTGTTGAATCCTTGAGGGCTGCGATAGTGGTCTTGGGACTATCAATCTGAGCTATATCCTTGACAGAATCAAGCGTTTTAGTCTTTGTCAGGAAAGATTTTCCCGATATGAAGTAAGGTCCGACGAAAGCAACTTTTTTGTTTCGTTCCATCGTAATGGTCATGCTTGAAATGACCATATCCACTTTTCCAGCCTCCAATGCCGGCAAAAGCTCGGAGAAAGGCATCGTAACAAAATTGACTTTTACGTTCATGTCTGATGCCATCTTGCTTGCGATATCGGCGTCCAGGCCGATGATCTTCCCCTCTTTATCTTTCATGGTGAAGGGCGGCTGATTACCCGATGTACCGACAGTAAGTTCACCTTTCTGAGCGATCCGCTGGAGTGACGAGGACGTTGAACCAAAGGGCATGGTGGCGCACGCCGATACCATCACCAAGACGAAAAGCAGCACGACGGGCATTGATAGCTTTTTCATGTTGGAAACTCCTTTCAAAAAATGATTTATTAACCTGTCAAAATACAATCGCACGTATATTTTATCGGTGGTTTTAATATAGATACAGGCCTTTGTCAATTTGATTTGACTTCTCGTCCCGACTTCTTTATTCAGGTTGTTAAATCTTTTGTGTCTTTCAATATTAAGCCCATAAAATACTCAATATATTACAGGGAGTGATCGATTCATGCAGACACGGCAGGAAAAAGATGTCCTGAAGCTTTCGATACCGGGCAAATTGTCCTATTTCCCGATTGCCCGGCTTTTTGTTCAGGAAACAGCGATAATATACGGATTCGAGGGGGATGACCTTTACAAAATCGTCCTCGCAATGGAAGAGGCGGTAACCAATGTGATGAAGCATGCCTTCGAGGATGATGAGATGGATACCATCGATATCCTCTGCGAGCGGGTCCCCCTGGGAATGAAGATCATCATCCGTGAAAAGGGCATCCCTTTTGATCCCGGACAACTGCCGGAATACACACCCACCGGCGACCTGGAGAGCCTCTCCTCACCCGGCATGGGGATTTTCCTCATGCGGGAATCGATGGATGAAGTGTCCTTTCACAATCTCGGCATGGAGGGCAAAGAGACCCATCTCGTCAAGTATCTGCCCGCGAAGAACATTGAAGAATATTTAACCGGGGAGGAGATGGAGCAGGAAAAAGAAAAACCCGCCGGGCCGATCAAGGAAAAGATTGATTATGACGTCCGCCGCATGACGCCTTCGGAGGCAATCGAAATCTCAAAATGCGCCTACAAATCGCATGGATACACTTTTTTTGACGATCACATATACTATCCTGATCGCCTTATTGAGCTTAACAAAAGCGAGCAGATGATCTCCGCCGTGGCCATAACCCGGGAAAATGTCTTCATGGGGCACGCCGCCCTCGTGTATCCCTCTCTCAAGGAGCGCATCGCGGAGTTGACCTTTATTTTTGTCAATCGCGAATACCGTGGACAGGGCTGTATGGTAAAGCTGTCTGACTTCCTCTTCAGATGTCCGAAAATATACCCGCTGGATGGCATTTACGTCTATTCCGTCACCAATCATGAGTTTACCCAGCGGGGGGTGCTTGGATTCGGAATTCGCGACTGCGGACTGCTTCTGGCATCGAGCCCGGAAACGTGGGTGTTCAAGGGTATTGCCGGTGATAACCCGCAGCGAATCAGTGTGGCTTTGAGCTTTAAATATTTATCGGAGCCTGCTCCGCTCACCCTCTATCCTCCACCGCATCACCTGGATATGATCAGGAAACTCTATCATCACATTGGAGCCCGGGATCACTTTTTTTCTGCACCCGAAAACCAGGAGGCGGCTTTCCCCGATGAGATTGCGGTAATTGAAACGGAATTTCTGGCGACGGAAAACTGCGCCGAAATTCATATTTTCCGTTACGGTGCAAATATCCTTCGTGAAACGAAAAAAATCGTGCGGGATCTCTGCCTGAAGCACGTGGCGGCTATCCAGCTCTTTCTTCCTCTGACGGACCCCCTGACCTGCTCTCTCGCTGCGGAGTTTGAGGCCATGGGTTTCTTCTTTGCCGGGATATTGCCCATGTCTGCTATTGGCGATGCCCTGATTCTTCAATATCTCAACAACGTGGTTATCGATTATGATAAAATCGTCCTCTATACGGACTTTGCAAAAGAAATCAGGGATTATGTGAGAAGCCATGATCCTTATCTGACGTTAGGTTAACGCAATTGACTAAACAGGAGCCCTGATATGTTTTTCAAGAAGATCCTCTGTCTTATTGCAGTGTTGTCGCTGTTTTTATTTCCTGTAGCCGGTTTTTCGGAAAAAGCAGGGATGTCGTCAATCAAGCCCGATACGGTTTATCAAAAGGCAGTACCAGGTGAAGCACAGGTTCTCAAGAGACTGAATGCCCGGTACGGCTGGGAGTTCGCGAAGAGACTAAGCCGTATAAGCGGCAATACCGAGGGGGCAGGCTTCCGTTATGCCGGCACGCCGGCAGGAAGTGAAGCTTCAAAGCTTGTCTCTGGCCGTTATCTTTTTTATAAAAAGTTTTTTTGGAAGCACCCCCAATGGAGAGACGTTCTGGACCGTTGATTTGAGCGGCGCCAGGATCAATATCCCCGTTCTAAACACACCTGTCAATGACGGCAGAAAATTGAAAGAGATGTTCCTTGCCTCAAAGGGCAAGCCGATCAAGTGTTCCCTTGTCAGCCAGGTGGAAATCATCCCCGACGCCACAGGAAAGAATGTCATCGGAAGTATTACCTGAAAATCCTTTTTCCGGAATTCAACCAGGCCCTGCGCAACACGGCTTATACGGTTATCACGGGAACACAGTATTTAGACTGGGATATCCCTTCCTTCCAGGTTCCCTATTATCAGGAGATGCCCATCAAACTTGACCGGGCAATGGACAGCCTCAAAAAAGGCGACGGCAAGGCTATGCTGGAAGGGTTTTCCTTCTGCGGGATGAGCGCCCATTATGCCCGGTTTCTCGATTATTCCGTGTGGAAGGATGCTTATCGCGAGTCCCTGGAGGTGGGAACGTCAACCGGGGATCTTCACTGGGGAACGGGGAGAGTTCTCAAATACTACGACTTTTACCAGACACTGGAGCGCATCCGGACCAAGGTATCTGCCGGGAGCACGGATTTTACGCCGGAGATCAATGAACTGGCCAAGATCAAGGACGACGTTAATGGACGTCTGAAAAAGGCAGTCACTGAGGACGCAACGGTGTGGCAAAAGGCAGAAAAAGAACTGCCCCTGAAACTTGCGGACAGGATGCTGGGGCTTCTGAAAAAGAAAGTTCGTTAATTCATGGCATTATTATCCATGAATCGTCATTTTTACACAACAATTGAGCCGCCCGTGCATGACAAAACTTTTTTGACATCGTTGATTATTACATAATTTCATGTAGATGCCCTGTATCGGAGCTCCGATACTCCCTGTCGCCCCGGCGATTCGCGGTCAATGTGCTTTTGTATCGCCTCTCTCTTCGCGCTGACAGCAGACAAGATCAAGGAAAATATGAATTGTGCCGGTTATTGGTAACACCTACAAGTCCACGCTCACGATATTATTAATTAAACAACGATTGCCGAAAGAAACATACAATTGTCATCCATCAAACCATCGCCGTCTCATGAGAGGATAAAGGATCACGCTGTTTGTCATCAGCCAGATGATCCTCGATTATCCTCCTGTTGTCGTGATCGGAATCAGATAGAGCCCGTAGTATGGGCATTTGGCGGCAACGCCCGGTTGACCATGCTTTCTCTACCGTTCAATACTGAGCCAAAAATCCGCCGTCAGAATCTGACCTTTGCGGTTAAACTGACACCACAGTTTGTAAAGCCCTCTATCCGGGAAACGGGTCGTAAA
>JBAWYD010000062.1:0-15553 GCA_037143735.1 Deltaproteobacteria bacterium | reverse complement strand
AATACCTACCTATATCAAGAAGTACTTTTTTTCAGACTCGTTCTCGGGTAGGTGAAAACGTGTATATGACTTAACTAATTATTATCAGAAAGGATAGCCGGATATGGATATCAATGATCTGAGTGTGTTTCCATTCAAGGGATTTCTCTCCGTCGAAGAAGCGTACCGCCTATATGAACTTGCCGATATAGCAACCAAATTGGGCCCCTGCCTGGAAATTGGGAGTTATTGCGGAAAATCCACAGCATATATCGGAATGGGTTGCAGAGCGAACGGTAAAATTCTCTTTTCCATCGATCATCACAGGGGTTCTGAAGAACAGCAACCTGGTCAGGACTATTTTGACCCCGAACTCTTCGATCAGGAGACAGGACAAATTAATACATTTAAAATATTTAGAAAAGTCGTCACAGATCTTTCTCTGGAAGACACGGTGGTGCCCATTGTCGCAAAATCGGAAGTGGTTGCCAGATCATGGGTGACACCGTTAGGTATGGTCTTTATTGACGGAGGTCATTCTTTTGAAGCGGTATTCAAGGATTACAACTGCTGGGTCCCCCACCTCCTCCCAGGTGGATATCTTGTCATACACGACATCTTTGCCGATCCCGCTGAAGGGGGACAAGCACCGTACTGTATTTATAACATGGCTCTGTCTTCCGGATTGTTTGCCGAGCTTCCCATGATAAAGACAATGGGGATACTGAAACGAGCACACTGCAATCAGATAACAGAACAGGCACGAGAAAAGTGGCGGGAACTTGATTAATCGATTCCGCTTTACCTCGTCCAGTACCAGATGATCCGTCCAACCTCATGACGTGACTTGAGATACCCAGAATAGATGAAGTGTTTTATTGTCTTGTCTATCAAAACTCCGTCCATCCCTGTTTTTTCAGCAATTCTGCCGCAAAGCAATTCAACCGCTTTGCCGGATGAAATATCCGAAGAATCTGCGGGAACCGTCCCGCAGGATTCTATGAGATCTTCTGAAAGGATTTTGTAAACGAGATTGGCCTTGAAATGTCCATCTACCCTGAGATTTTCTTCCGCTGAATTTGTGCTGTTCTTATACCCCTCAAGCATTTGTTCGAAAAATGCATGGACTTCCTCATCGTACCCGGCAACAAACCGGTTGATCTCTTCGGCGGTAAGGGAAGACGTTCTCACAATAGCGCTGTTTGCGTCGTAACGACTCCAGTCATCGGTCAATATCTCGAGATCGTACTTTTCTATATCCTCTCTTACCGTTGTACCAGGAAAAGGAGTCAGAATATGATATCCGTATAAAATTCCTAAACTGCGGGCAAATTCCCTCGACTCCATGAGCGTTTCCTTTGATTCTCCCGGAAGGCCGACCATGAAGGATGCATGGGCAATAATTCCAACTTCCTTACAGATTTTAACGGCGCTACGGATCTGCTCGACCGTAATTCCCTTCTGGATGCGTTCCAGCATTTCCGCGTTGCCCGTTTCGACACCGAAACTGATGCTGTCGCATCCCGCATCCCGCATCATCTCAAGCGTCTTTTTGTCGACCGTATTTACCCTTGCGAAGGCGCTCCACGTAAATTTAAGGCCTCTCTTATAAATCTCCCCGCATATCGCACGAACACTTTCTCTGTCCGATGTGAAAAGGTCATCCGCAACATTAATTCTATTCCAGCCGTACGACAGAATTTGTTCCATCTCATCGACAACAAGTGACGCTTTCCTTCGACGAACTTTTTTCCCCACCATGCGTCTTCCCAGACAGAAGATACATGAATAGGGACATCCGCGGCTGGTAATGATGCTGATGGGGTAGCCAAGCGCCTGATACCGGGAATGAGATATGAGATGCCGTGCCGGAAGGGGAAGAACGTCTATATTATCGATAAATTCTCTCATGCCGGTGCTCAAGAATTGACCATTTTGGCGAAAGGCAATCCCGCGGATATCCGGCCATTGTTTTCGATTCATGCCGCAGGACATGAGTTCCATGATCGTTTCTTCCCCTTCACCCATAACGATCAGATCTATTTCCGGATAACGTTGCAGTGTATTTAAGACATCAAATGTCACATGAGGCCCCCCCATGACGGTTATGATGGATGGGTCATAATCCTTCACCGTTTTTATGATCCGGGCCGCAACGGGAAAATTCATCGTCACTGAAGTCACTCCCACAATATCCGGTTTAAAATCATCAAGTTCGGCAATAAGATTTTCATGGCTATAGCGGGAATTGATGTAGTCGATGATTATCACGTCTGCACCGGACTCTTCGAACGCTGCAGCCACATAGGTGACGCCCAGAGGAGGAGCGGGACATTCTTCCAGTGGATATGGCGGCGCGACAATTGCGACCCTCATTTAATCTCCCTTCCTGGGTAACAGCATGGACCGTATCCATCCTGAAATCGTATTACCCTTGAGGATGTCCCGGTCTATTACATCAAACTGAGAAGCCAGTTTTTCCGGATCGGCAAACCATTCGGCGCGTGTCCCCATATGTCTTTCATGGTCAAGCTTTCTGACAACATCTGCCGGGTTTCCTGCCGCCACAACGTTTGGGGGAACGTCCCTGATCACGACGGACCCTGCTCCGATAATGCTGTTATCGCCTATCGTAACACCCTTACATACAATGGCGCTATCACCTATCCAGACATTATCTCCAACTCGCACGGCAGCTTTCCTTCCAATGGATATGCCGCGATCGTATATGTCGTGCCAGTCCGAGTCGGTGATATACACACTTTGGGCAAGCATGCAACTGTCGCCAATGATAATCTCCTGGGCGGAACTGATTCTGACCCCTGGACATATCAAGGCATATTTCCCGATTCGAATACGCCCTGCTTCTTCCATATTTGACCAGACAGTCAGGCGAATTCTTTTATCAGGCGTGGCGATTACATTTGCATAGTCATCAAGCATGATGGGCCATCCGAATATCTCCACATGCCAGGGTCTGAGGAACAGCGTCCCCTTGCCCAGAAAATCAAACTGGGGACGGAGGAAGTAATCCGCATACCGCTGCTGAAATACGACATCCAGGCGTTTTATGAAATAAGGACGATGATCTGTTCTCAATGACGTTGTCCTGTTATTCTGCAGACGGATTTAAACATTTTCGATTATCGACGAGACGCGCGCCCCGCCCTGGAAAAACACCATTAAGTGACATTGGCCGGCTTCATTCAGATGACTTTTGTTTCGTTCCAGAAACGATGATTGAACAGATGACCGGCAGGGGTAAGGTGATTAAGAGCGTCATAGGCAAGGAGAACGGCGGCAGCCGTCCATGCCGTTTTTTCTTCAGGCCATATGACGCCATCCGGAAACGTGACCCCCATCCAGAATGATCCATCATCATATTTTTTGTCAATTAACCAGTTGAAAACTATTTTTGCTTTTTCATGTTCCTCGATCGCTGCAAGCGTCAGCACCAGTTCCGATGTTTCCGCCATTGTTGTCCAGGGTTGATCGGAAACGCATCGCACTCCCCAACCCGGCACAAAAAACTTGTCCCATGACTTGTGAAGCCGCATGCGAGCATCTCCGCCTGTGACAGCTCCGCATAGCACAGGATAGTACCAGTCCATGGAAAAGCGGGATTTCATCATGTTGAACAGGTGGGGTTTATTGTTAATGGCAAGGCCGAGTTTTAATAGAGCTTGTTCCCAGTCCCTTCGCTTTTTATCCAAACAAAGCGCAATGGCAAGACCACACTTTATGCTCATATATACGGAACTGGATGCCGTAAGCAGCGCCATAGGGTCCACGACCCCACGGCTGTTCTTAGCCCAGTAAATAACACCTGTCGATGCCTGAAGACTGACGGCAAAATCAATCCCGTATTTAACGCTGGGCCACATAAATTTTAAAAATTCTTTATTTCCCGTAACGAGATAATGATGGTAAACCCCTACAGCGATATAAGACGAAATATTGGCATCCTTCGTTCTGTCGTCGGGAATACCGTTTTTATAGGCCGACCACCATGTTCCGTCTCTCAGCTGCGTCTTCTTCATCCATTCATAGGCCTTTTCCGCTTCTTTCAATCGACCGGCAACACTCAGCCCCATAGCACTTTCAACATGATCCCAGGGATTTGTCTTTCCTCCTTCGGACCAGGGAATTTCACCATTTTCTTTTTGAATCCCCGAAATAAATGACGCCACAGCAGCTATATCGACGGTTTCTTCCGCAAAATTGCTGGGAATGAACAGTTGCATAGATATCAGCATCCTTTTTTAAGATAAAAGACAATACTCTTTGCAATAACAGGGTTTAAGAATTTATCAAGTCGGCGCGTCCAAGCAGGATGGGTCATGATGTCCCATTCGAGAAATCTCTTGTAAAGATTTACAAGCCGTGAAGCCTCACTCTTATGACCGACGATACACTTCAGCCACCAGTACGGCACGTGCAAGGCATGTTTGTGTCGGATTCTCCAGCACCTCGCCCCGGCGTTCTCCAGCAGGTTTTTTAATTCCTTCTTTTTATATATTCTGATATGGCCTCCAGGTTCGAGGTAATAACTCTCAGAAATGGCCCAGCAGATTCTCTCCGGCATAAAAGAGGGAACGCTTACCACGATATCTTTTCCGGGCTTCAGTACCCGCATCAATTCCTTTATCGCCAATATATTGTCGGGAACATGCTCAAGAACCTCGGAACAGATGATGAGGTCAAACGATTCATCCTTGAAGGGTAATGTTGTTACATCCGCCATGGCGGTCATCCATGAGCCTTTATCATCCCCCTTTAACTGGACAAGAATATCTCCTGTTTTGACAAGGTCCGCCCGGTTCATGTCGATTCCAATGACATCCACGCCAAGGGTTCGGAATGCTTCGCACAGATGTCTTCCCGTACCGCAGCCTGCATCAAGGACCCGACTGCCCGGCTTCAGATGAATATAGTTAAAATTAACGGTCAGCATGAACCTCTTCCCTGTACACATCAACGGTCTTCTGTGCTGCATGACGCCAGGTGAATGATCTTTTAACACGCTCAATGCCGGCTTGACTGAGCTCACGACGCTTTGCAGGATTATCGAGAAGAAACATAATGGCCGTTTCCAGAGCTTCCACATCAGCAGGCGGCACAAGAATGCCGGCATCACCCACCACTTCCGGAAGAGCCCCTCCCGCCGTGCTTATAACGGGAACTCCGCAGGCCATGGCTTCACCGGCAGGCATCCCAAATCCTTCATATAACGACGGTATCACGGCCATGGTGGCTTTTGCATAACGGGGCGCAAAATCCTCATTTCTGATTTTACCGGTAAATTCGACGCAATCAAGAATCCCCAATTCTCTAACCAGATGATCCACGTGGCCGTTATTTTTCGGCGACCCGATCACGACAAGGTTGATTCTCCTTTTTTTTCTGATTGATGCGATGACATGAAGGAGATATTTGAGGCCTTTCAAAGGGGTATCAGCGCTGTTGGTTACAAGGATTTGATTTTCTGATCGCTTAATATGGGGCATGGGATAAAAAAAATCTGTATTAATGCCATTCGGAACGACACGGAATCTCGATTCAGGAATGCAAAAGGCTCGGTGGAGATCCTTTTTCGAACATTCAGAAACGGTGATGATAGCGGCTAATTGCCTTGAAACCCTCTTCTGCATCCTGATGAAGGAATACCATCTCATGACCTGAAATTTTCTAATCCAGGATTTTGCCGCCTTCAACTCTTCATTGCGATCGACGGTGATGGGATGGTGAATCGTCGCCACTGTGCGATAACCTAAACGTCGCACGCCAAGAATCCCGTACGACAAGGACTGATTGTCATGGACAATATCGTAATGTGGCAGATGTTTGCGAAAATACTTAAATACTCTGAATCCAAAAGTAAAAGGTTCAGGAAATCCCCCAAGACACATACTCAGAAACTCAAGCTGATTGATCGGTGATTTCAAGTCCCGAATATTTCTGATTTTGAAGAGATTTTCGGGATTGTAAAGATCAAGACCCGGGAGCTTGATGAGGGTGATGTTATCCGCCAGTTCGGGATACGGCGGGCCCGATATCACATCAACGTGATGACCAAGATCCCGAAGGGCCCGGCTCAGATATTTTATGTACACCCCCTGACCGCCGCATGTCGGATTCCCACGATAGGTTAACAGGCATATTCTTAATGTTTCAGAATCCATATGCGCTCATGATCGAGGATTACCTGTTGTGCAATACCCTTTCAAGGAGAGATTCTGAATTCTGAAACATTATTTCAATCTCTTGTTCTGTCATACCGGCCCCAGCGGCAATTTTAAGCGACATCTCTTTCCCGACAAGATCCCTCGGAGCGTGAGAGTCCGTATTCAAAACGAGGGAAGCTCTCGTTTCTCGCGCCATCTTTACAACATGGCCGTTTGTCAGGCTGTGTCCCCTCCTGGTAGAAATTTCTAAAAAGACGGAATTTGCAGCAGCCAGATGCGCTTCTTCTTCAGTAATCAAACCGGGGTGAGCAAGAATGTCGATGTGAGATTGAAGAGCAGCCATATTGGTTCCAGCCATCACGGGTTCAACAATCGTTTCACCATGAACGACAACGATTACGGCCCCCATTCGTCTACATTCTTCTGTAAGCTCAAAGATATGCTCAGGGCGAACATGGGTCAGTTCAATACCAGGTATGACCTGAATCGCACAGGTTTCAGACAGTTTCATGCAAACCTTCACCATCCTTGAAATGATGAAATCGGCATTGGAATGGTCGCCGTGATCTGTAATGGCTATCTTCCGGTATCCAGCAACCTTGGCCCGTTGAACAAGTTCTGACGGGATAAGTTCTCCGTCGCTGAAAATGGAATGGGTATGGAGATCAATCACGTACCGTCACCTCGCCAGATAATTGTTTATTTTTCAATTGCGCAATCCCATAATAAATCTTCCTGTGTGAGGCCCTGCAATTAGCAGATTTACGGACCAAGGTCAATCAAGATATGGCTTTTTAACATGTATAAGCCACCTTTTTCTTGACAAATGACTTCATAACCGTGTTAGTCTCGCAAACAAGAATAATGACCTCCGGACATATTAATGCCAAAAATTATCTACCGGTACATTCTTAGAGAAATATCCTACCCGTTTTTGATGATCCTTTTTGTGATGACCTTCGTCCTCATCATGGGAAAGCTCCTTCAACTTATGGATCTGATGGTCAACAAAGGCGTCAGTTTCTATGATATTCTGAAGCTTTTTTTTCTCCTGTTCCCATCCTTTCTGATATTTACAATTCCCATATCCCTTCTTGTCTCCATACTGATAGGTCTTGGCAGGCTGTCCTCTGACAATGAAATAACCATTTTCAAGGCTTCCGGAGTCAGTCTGTATCAGATATTGTATCCTGTCGCATTTGCCTCCTTAATCGCCTTTGTTTTGACGACCATTACCACTTTTTATCTGGTACCCCAGAGCAAATTTGCCACAAAGAATCTTCTCTTTACCGTGGCAAAGAAAAAAGCCAGCGTCGGCATCAGGGAAAAGGTATTTAATGATGATTTCAAAGGAATTCTTCTGTACGCGGAAAGCATTCCCGTCCACGGAAGTTACATGGAAGGGGTGATCATTTCCGACACCAGAATCATTAAGGAGCCCAGCACTATCATTGCAAAGAAGGCATACCTCGTTTCAGATCCCAAGCTGATGACGATCACCCTGAGACTTGAAAACGGCAGCACTCATATCGTCGATCCGAAGATGAAGAATTATAGGAAAATGGATTTCCGTTTCTATGATGTCAATCTTGACTCTGAATCCTCCGTTGCCGAAGAACATAAGCTCAAGACAAAGTCCAGTTCCGAGTTGACGATCTGGGAAATTTCTGAAAAGCTAAAAAGCAGCGGGCTTGATAAAAATGTTTTACGTGAACTTGCTGTTGAAATGAATAAGAATGTCGCTCTGCCAATATCCTGTATTGTTATGGGCATTCTCGGAATTCCTTTAGGTATCAGATCGCACCGGGCGGTAAGATCAAGGGGATTTACGATAGGGCTCATTATCGTGCTGATTTATTATTTCCTGATCCTCGGAGGTGAAACCCTGACGGAAACGAGCGGTCTCCCGCCGTTTGTTGGAATCTGGACGCCAAATTTTATCTTCGGGATTTTAGCTGTTTATCTCTTTATCAGGGCGGCTAAAGATAAGCCGGTTGAAGTGCCTTCCCTCCGCGATATTCTAAATAAAATTGCCCGTATGGCAGGCGGTTTTCGCTCATGACCATTTTGGATCGATATGTAACAAAAGAATATGTAAAATTGTTTTTCCTGATTATGGTGTCGTTTACGGCGCTTTTTTTGATTATCGATCTTTTTGAGAGAATGAGGATGTTCCTTAGCAATCATGCTACCCTTTCTCAGATAGTATCCTATCTGATCTTTATGATGCCCCTGATCATCTCCCAAGCCATACCTGTTGCTGTCCTTCTCGCTTCTCTTATCACCTTCAGCCATCTCTCAAAGTACAGTGAGATTCTTGCCATGAAGGCAAATGGTATCAGCCTCTACAGAACATCCTTACCTGTCATCATCATTGTCTTTATCATTTGTATTCTATCTTTTCTTTTCAACGAATACATCACACCCTATACCAACGAGAAGGCGGATTACATAAAGCTCATTGAGATTGAAAAGCAAAAACCTCTTGGAAGTTTCAAGCAGAATCAGACCTGGTACAGAGGAACAAACGGCATATATAATTTCAAGATGTTCGATCCCGTGACAAACTCTTTAAATGGTATCACCATTAACTATTTGGATAAACATTTCGTGTTAAATATGCGGATCGACGCCGAAACGGCGCGGTGGGAAAACAATCAGTGGGTTTTTTATAATCTCATGATCACCAGATTTCAGCCCGGGCAATTTCCCTTTGTTGAGTGGGTATCGACAAAGGTGATCGACCTGCCTGAAAAACCCATTGATTTTACCTCTGTCCAGAAAGAAGCGAGCAAGATGAGTTACATGGAATTAAGGCGATATATCAAGAAAATACAAGCGGAAGGATATGATGCTACACGATATCTTGTTGACATGCATGGAAAGGTTGCCTTCACCCTGGTCAGCATGATCCTCGTCATTATCGGAATTTCGTTTTCACTTATGAAAACGGAGCGGAGCGGGGGAATCATGCAGTGTATCGGGGTGGGGATCGTTATCGGATTTTCTTACTGGGTTGTTCATGCCCTCTTCATGTCCCTTGGCCGTTCCGGAACGATCCCGCCTGTCCTGTCCGCCTGGATTGCCAACCTCATTTTGGGCTCAATCTCCATCGTCATGTATCTTCGAGTCAAAACTTGAAAATCAGGGATTCGGGAATAGATGTCCGTTTTAGAGAAGTATGTATGGCTATCCCCTCATCCCTGACCGTTGGTCACTGATTAATATCGGTAATACTCCGGTTTAAATGGTCCATCCACGGGAATGCCCAGATAATCCGCCTGCTGTTTTGTCAATGTTGTCAGTTTTGCTCCGAGTCGATCCAGATGAAGCCTTGCCACCTCTTCATCAAGTTTCTTCGGCAGGGTATAAACACCGGGCTTGTATTTCCGTGTTGCCAGTTCAATCTGGGCGAGACACTGATTTGTAAAACTGTTGCTCATGACAAAACTGGGATGACCGGTTGCACATCCGAGATTCACGAGTCTACCCTCGGCAAGGACGACAATGGAGCGACCGGATTTTAGCGTCCATTTATCTACCTGAAGTTTGATATTCATCTTTTTGCAGAATTTATTTTTTTCGAGATACTGCATATCTATTTCGCTATCGAAGTGACCGATATTGCAGACAATTGCCTCATCCTTCATCTTTTCCATGTGCTTCCCAGAAATGACGTTGAAGCAACCGGTCGCAGTAATAAAAATATCCGCCTCCGAAACAACCTCTTCCAGGGTTTTTACTTCATATCCTTCCATGGCCGCCTGGAGAGCACAAATCGGGTCTATTTCGGTAATAATGACACGGGCTCCGAACCCCCGCATGGACTGAGCAGACCCTTTTCCGACATCTCCATAGCCGCATACAACGACCTTTTTCCCTGCCACCATGATATCTGTCGCCCGTTTTATTCCGTCTGCAAGGGATTCCCGGCATCCATACAAATTGTCGAATTTCGATTTTGTTATGGAATTATTGACGTTTATAGCCGGAAATAAAAGCTCTCCTTTATCCGCCATCTGATAAAGTCTGCAAACGCCTGTCGTTGTTTCTTCAGAAACACCTATAATCTCCGCGGCCATTTTGTGCCAGTGCTGAGGATCCCGCTTCAGACTTCGCCCTATCCGGTCCATGATGATCTGAAACTCCCGGTGTTCATACTCCTTCTCCAGCAATTTCGGGTTGTTTTCAACTTTGACGCCTTCATGGATGAAAAGGGTCGCATCACCGCCGTCATCAACTATCAGATGAGGTCCGGAACCATCAGGCCAGGTCAGGGCCTGCTCCGTGCACCACCAGTATTCTTCAAGGGATTCTCCCTTCCAGGCAAAGACGGCAGCCGACCCGGCTTTCGCTATGGCAGCAGCGGCATGATCCTGTGTCGAAAATATATTGCAGGAAGCCCATCGGAGATCGGCGCCAAGCTCTTTCAGCGTCTCTATGAGCATTGCCGTCTGAATGGTCATATGAAGACTTCCCATGACCCTTAATCCCTTCAAAGGTTTACTTCGACCATATTTTTCACGCACAGCCATCAACCCGGGCATTTCATTTTTTGAAAGGTCCATTTCTTTTCGACCCCATTGGGCAAGGCTGATATCAGCAACTTTATATTTTACTTTCTTATCCAACTTGAGATATTTCATCTGATCCTCCATAAGGAATTTATATGGATACGGCCCGTTTTAACGCTTCCACCATGTCTGTCTTTTCCCATTCATAGTCATCGAGAAAAAGGGTTTTGGGCAATTTTCTGTATGTATTTCCATTCAATAGATCAAACTTCTCTATCAAACCCCTCGGTGACAAATCAAAATACTCCTCAATGATAACGGCCAGTTTATTATTAGAAATGACCCCTGTCCCAAAAGTATTAACATAAATGGAAATGGGTCTTGCGATACCGATCGCATAGGCGAGTTGAATGGCACATTTTTTTGCAAGTCCCGAAGCAACGATGTTCTTGGAAACGTATCTGGCTCCTAGGGCCGCGGAACAATCAACCTTTTCAGGCGATTTGTTTACGATCGCCCCGCCACCGATTTGAGCACCCGGATACCCGCCATACAGCTGGACCACGAGCTTTCGACCCGTTACGCCCGAATCGGCGGCACTGCATGAATTAATGGACTGCCATTCCCCGGTAGGGTTGAATAGAAATACCGTTTTTTCATCCACCCAATCCTTCAGGCAATCCATGGCAATTTGTCTCGCCTGCGGCTCTATCCCGGTTTTAGCCCCGTCAGAAACCTCTCGATAATCAATCGCATTCGACATGAGAACCGTAGCAGCCCGCAAGGGCAACCCGTCGTCACTGTATTCAACGGTCACCTGTCCCTTACCATCGGGTGCAAATATCGCTTTCCCGCAGTTTTCAAACGCCCGCATCATTCTGTTTGCCAGTACGTAAGGAAGGGGGAGCAGTTCAGGCGTCTCGTCGCAGGCAAACCCGTAAATAATTCCTTGATCTCCTGCACCAATTTCCTTATATTTTCCAAGATCTGCCCGCGTACCGATGTTGATATCCGGCGATTGCGGGATTATTGTATTGAGAATACCCATTGAATTCCCGTTGAGTCCTAAACGATAATCACAGTAACCGAGAGCAAGGACTGTTGCCCGAATTATCTTTTCTATATCCACATAAACCCGGGTGGCAACCTCTCCACCTACGATACAAATACCTTTTCCAAGGAATACTTCAAGGCCGCAGTGGGGCATGTTTTCCACATTCATACCGATTTTATGCTCCTCATCGAGAATTGCCGCAATAATATTAGCTGCGATTGAATCGCACACGATATCCGGATGTCCTACTTTTACGCTTTCAGATGTTATTTGCATATGTTTCTCCTTTTTTAATTACTCTATTTTGTATCATTATTTGAAACTGACAATTTTTCTCTTTTCTTCAAGCGGTCCGACGCCGTCACAATACCGACGGAAATGATATAGGTCAATGCTTCTTCTACCGACATGTCCACCTGAATCAGATCATCCTCTGGCAAAATTACAAGATATCCTGATGTTGGATTGGGTGTCGTCGGTAAAAATACGCTGATACCATTCTGCCCTACTTTTGATCGAATCTCCGGCCCCGGCACGCCCGTTACGAAACCGAGCGTATATATACCTTTCCTGGGAAACTCTACCAGGACGACTTTTTTGAAACCGCTAAGCCTGTCCGTAAACATGCTGTCAGAAACCTGTTTGATTGACTGGTAGATACTCCTTACAAAAGGAATCTTATCCACAAGATCTTCGCCAGAGCTTACAATTTTATAGCCAAAATAACTTTTTGTTATAAGCCCGCATATAAATATCAAAATGACGGTAACAATAACGCCCAGCCCCGGTATCCGAAACCCGAGCAATACTTCCGGCTGATATCTTATGGGGACAATTTTCAAAAGATTATCCATCGTGTCAATGAGGAAAACAAGGATGTAGAGGGTCAGCCCTATGGGAATGATGACGGCAAGTCCCGTAATAAATATCTTTTTAAGTTTGCTTTTCAAGTTCTGCCAGACCCTTCATCCCATTTTAAAAGCGCAGGAATAGATAACAGAAAACCTTTGCCATTTCAATTAGAAAAAAAACGGGCAAAGTGCGCACTGGCACCCCGCCCCTGCTTTGTTGTCCCGTTCCTTACCGTTAGTTTACGTCAGAGTTTTGATACTGTTTCGTTCGTCAAGAAAAACGCATTTAGGTGACCATTTCTTAATCGATTGGTCATCAATTATGGCATAGCTTGCAATGATAACAATGTCGCCTTTGGAAGCTTTCCAGGCCGCAGCTCCGTTGACGCATATAACGCCTGAATCCCGCTTGCCTTTTATGACATAGGTGGAAAATCTTTCGCCGTTCGAGACATTGTAAATATTCACTTTTTCATAAGGCAGAATATCCGCAGCATCCATCAGCGTCTCATCGATCGTTATACTTCCTTCATAATGCAGATCAGCATCTGTTACGGCAGCCCTGTGAATTTTTGATTTTAACATAAATCTTTGCATGCTGAATTTACCTTTCTCTCCGAAGAAAATATTCTTCCAGCATTTTATATGGGGAGAACATCTCCGAACACATAATTATCAATCAGTCTTGTCGAACCTATCCTGACGGCGAGAGCCAGAACCGCATCTCCCTCAAGTTGGTCAATATTTTCAAGTGTAGTTGCGTCACAGATTTTTGTATAATCTATCCTTGTAGATGCATGTCCTTCAATGTATTTCTTTACTTCATGCAGAATCACGGCAGCGTTTCGCTCTCCTCCTTCATACATGTCCTTTGCCAACTTCAGGGAACGACTGAGACTCAGGGCTGATTTTCTTTCTTCTTCCTTGAGATAAACGTTCCTCGAACTCATTGCCAGACCATCTTCTTCCCTTGCCGTCGGCATTCCAACGATCTCAATGTCCATATTCAGATCTTGCACCATCTGCTTGATGGCAACAAATTGCTGGAAATCCTTTCTACCAAAAACGGCAACATGAGGTTTAACAAGGTTAAACAGCTTTGTGCAGACCGTAGTGACTCCTTTAAAATGTCCGTGCCTCGACGCTCCGCAGAGATTCTGTGTCACCTTTTCAACGTTTACATACGTCTGAAAATCTGACGGATACATCTCAGTATTTTTCGGATAAAAAATTACATCTACTCCAACACCGTGAGCAAGATGTTTATCTTTTTCAAAATCTCTCGGATATTTTTCGAAATCTTCACCGGGACCAAACTGCGTCGGGTTGACGTATATGCTGATGATCAAACAATCTCCCCGTTTTCTGCCTTCTCTCATGAGAGAGAGGTGTCCGTCATGAAAATAACCCATGGTGGGAACAAAGACGATTCTCTGACCCTTCAATCTCAGAGATTCTGAAAATGCAAGTATTTCAATTATATGTTCAATGATCTTCATAGAAATAAAAAACCTCTTCGTCCCGGGACGAGAGGTTAATGATTTCGCATGTCGACTTCACTAAAAACCTCCCGTCTCAGTCCACGATGTTTCCGGATCCAAGCGGTTGGCGCTACTTATCAAAAATAACGATTCTTGTCAAGAATATTTTACCAATAAAAAGGCATTGCTCAGTGTGCCAAGTTCCTCCGTGGACAGTGTTTCCCCTCTTCTGCTGCCGTCAATTCCGGAAATCTGAAGCGCCTGATTTATATCTTTTTCGGTATATCCCTGCCTTGTTAGACTCCTGAGATTGTTTAAGAGTGTCTTTCTTCTTTTTGAGAAAGAAATCCTCACGATTTTAAAGAATAATTCATGATCTTTTAAATCGATCTGCGGTGTGTCGCGAACAACCATCTTGAGCACGGCTGATATGATCTTCGGTGCAGGATAAAAACAGTCTCCGGGAATGATCATTTCGCGTGTACAGATAGTATACATGTCAACTATCACTGAAGGAATTCCGTATTTTCTTGTACCGGGACCGGCAGTAAGCCTATCAGCAAGTTCTTTTTGAAACATGAGAATCATGCACGATATATCGCTTCGATAATCAATTAATCGAAACAATATCTGCGAAGAGATGTAATAAGGAATGTTTCCGATAACCTTTACTTTTTTATTCGTCAAGCTATGTTTTACCGACGAAAAATCAAAAGCAAGTATATCGGCGTGCACAATTTCGACATTTAAATAATCTTTAAGCCTCTCTCTTAATATTTTCACCATGTATGGATCGATCTCAATGGCGATTACTCTGCCTGCGTACCTTGCAATCTCTTCAGTCATGATCCCAACGCCGGCACCGATTTCTATAACCACATCATCGCA
Source organism: Deltaproteobacteria bacterium (assembly GCA_037143735.1). Taxonomy (GTDB): domain Bacteria; phylum Desulfobacterota; class Syntrophia; order Syntrophales; family UBA2185; genus JAPLJQ01. The sequence continues at coordinate 601 of JBAWYD010000062.1, read as the reverse complement.
AAGGATATCAAGAATGCTGATTATTTTGCTAATGACATTCCGATCTCCTAAAAATGACTGGCCCAGGCGCTTAAGGGGACGTATTCCCCTACTTTCAAGAATTTTTCTCGGCGTTGTCATGGTTCATACTTTTTCTGATTGTTATAATTGCGTGATGGGTAATAAAATAGGCGGGGACGGCAAATAAGGGAGCCATCATAATGCCTCCAAGGAGAAGAGGAAAGGCAATATGCCACCCAAGATTTATGATGTACTGTAAGGACAGATCGGAGAAATTGAAATCATATGATGCGGTTCGCAGAAGGTGATGGCCAATTTCGTACTGAATGAAATAAAAAAAGGGAATAGTAATTGGATTGGAAATGATCCACGTCCCAAGGTACGCAGCTGTCAGATTTTGCCTGAACAGAACAGTAATTAAAATGACCAGCACCGTGTGGAAAGGTATGGTTGGCGTAACGCCGACAAACACACCGATGGCCATTCCCATAGCAATTGCCCTGGGTTCGCCCTTCAGGCTGATAAATTTGTCATGAATATATTTGATTCTTTTTTTCACTCTTCTAAGTAATTCGGCATCATATCGGTCAATATGTGAATA
>JBAWYD010000061.1:0-15604 GCA_037143735.1 Deltaproteobacteria bacterium | reverse complement strand
TCACAAGACGAATCTGAAAGGGCGGAAGATCTGATTTTATCGTGTCAGGGCACAGACCAACAACTGATCTTCCTGGTCGGATCGACCGTAGCCGGTGAGAGAAAAAGATTGACTTAAAAGCCGGATTTTCTTATAGCATCGCTGCCAATGTCATGACCGGAGGCAGCTGTCCGATTTTTGTAAACCGGAACAAAAAGCATGCGTAAAATTCCCTGGATCATCGCTTTTCTGATTCTTTCCTACCTTGTCCGCCTCGTCCTCATTGCCTGGCTGCCGCTGGCCCCCGATGAATCCTACTACTGGCACTGGTCGAAGCATCTATCCTTGAGTTATTTCGATCACCCGCCCATGGTGGCCTACCTGATGGCCATGTTCGCCGCAGCAGGCCGGGACCATGAATTCTTCGTCCGGATCGGCGGGCTTCTGGCCTCGCTGCTGACGCTTTTCCTGCTGTATCGATCCTGCCGCCGGCTTTCCCCTGATGATCCGGCGCTTTCCTGGGAAGTGGTTTTCATTGCCAACGTGACGCTGCTTTTTTCCGCAGGCTGTCTGATCCAGACGCCGGACACCCCCCTGCTGATGTTCTGGGCGCTTGCGGTCTATTGCGGCATTGCGCTTATCACCGATCCGTCGCCGCGCTGGTGGTATCTCTGGGGAGTCGCCCTTGGTTTGGGGATGCTGAGCAAATACACGATGATCCTGATCGTTCCCTGCCAGTTCGCCTTCCTGATTTTTTCCCGAAACGACCGCCACTGGCTGTTCAGAAAAGAGCCCTGGCTGGCCCTGCTGATCGGCGCGGTGATTTTTTCGCCGGTTATTCTCTGGAACTGGCAGCACGACTGGATTTCCTTCGCGTTCCAGCTCCGTCACGGGTTCGAACCCGTGGGCCGGCGCGCCTTCGGCAAACTCATGGAATATCTCGGCGGGCAGGCCGGAATCGTGACCCCGCTGCTGTTTCTGATTTTCCTGTATTATTCCATCACGGCGTACGGGCAGTATCGCCGCCGGCAGGCCCCGGAATATCTCTACCTGCTTTTTCTGTCCTGGCCCGTGATCCTGTTTTTTGCCTATTCATCCGCGCGCGGTGGCGTGTCGCAGCCGAACTGGCCCGCGCCTGCCTACGTCGCCGGCCTGATCCTGCTGGGACTCATCTACAGCCGTTTTTACCGGCGGAAACGGTCGCACCGGATTTTTATGAATTGCGCCGTCGGCCTGGCGCTTGTCGCCAACGTGGCCCTCCACGCCCATCTTTTCAGGCCTTACCTTCCCATACCCGCCAAGATTGACACGACCCAGCAATTCTACGGCTGGCGAGAGCTGGGCCGGGAAATCAACCGCCGGATCGCGGAGAATCCCCATCCATCCGGCTACTTTCTGCTGGCCGAACGGTATTCGACGGTGGCCGGGGCTCTTTTTTATACGGGCAAACCCTATGTCGCGGTTGATTTTTCCGATCCCAAACGCTATACCTTTTACCGGAACCTTGATGAACTGAAGGGGAAAAATGCGATTATCCTGCTTCGTCACGTGAACGAGGCGAATCTTCAATATTACAGGCCCTATTTCCGCGAGATTGCAGTCATCGGAAAACATCAGGCCGTTTTTCGCGGGGAAGTCATCGACGAGTACAGCGTCTATCTCGTTCTGGGCAAGGATTATCAGGGAAACTGGCAGCCCCTTCGATGAGATGCATTTATAAGAGGCTTAAGATTTTGACGACCTCGTCAAAAGTCAAGAATTCCCTCCCCCTCGACGGGGGAGGGTTCGGGTGGGGGTCCCCTCCCGCCAGGGGAGGGGAAAAGGAATTTTTTACGAAGCTGTAAATATTGGACAGTTGAGTTAAAATGAGCAATTGCGAATGGCAGGTTTCGGTGGTCCTTCCGACGTACAATGAGTCGGAAAACATGCCGATGATTATCCCGAAAATATGTTCGGTCCTCGAAGACGCCGGCATCCGCGGCGAAGTGATCGTCGTGGACGACAATTCGCCCGACGGGACCGCAGAGGCGGCGAGAAAGCTTGCAGAGACCCTTCCCGTCCGCGTTGTCGTGCGCACCGAAGACCGCGGGCTTGCCAAGGCGGTCATCGCCGGCTTCAACCTGTCCGGGGCGCAGGTCTGCGTGGTCATGGACGCCGACGGCAGCCACCCGGTCGAAAAACTGCCGGAGATGATCCGGCCGATCCTCGACGATCGCGCCGACATAACGGTAGGCAGCCGCCACGTCACGGACGGGGGAATCGGCCAGTGGCCGCTGCACCGGCGGATCGTTTCAAAAGCCGCCGCCATGATGACCCTCGGCCTGACGAAAATGAGCGATCCGACGAGCGGTTTCATGGCGATCAGGCGCACTTTCTTACAGGGCCTCGAACTCAACCCCGTGGGGTGGAAGATTGTTCTTGAGATCGTCGTGAAGGCCAGGACCGACCGCCTGATTGAAGTGCCCATTACCTTCAACGATCGGGAGCTGGGCGAAAGCAAGATGTCGCTCAAGGAGCAGTGGAATTACATCAAGCACCTCTGTCGCCTCTACAAATTCAGAATGCCCACGCTGGCCGAGTTCATCCGGTTTTGCATCGTGGGGTTTTCAGGCGTTTTTGTCGATATGAGTGTCGTTATCGGGGTCAAGACCCTGTTTGCGCTGGATACGCGGCTTTGCGCGGTCTTCGGGTTCATGGCCGCCATGAGCACGAATTACGTGCTCCACCGGAGATGGAGCTTCGAGGGGGCGCGGGCCACCCCGGTCGTCCGGAGCTATCTGATCTTTGCCGCCGTTTGTTGCGTCGGTCTTGCGGGGCGCCTGGGGGTCATGCACATGCTGATCGAATACGCCGACCTCGACGGGGGATACCTCTACATCCTCACGAATTTCATCGGCATCGTGGCGGGCACGCTGGTCAACTATACGGGAAGCAGGTTTTTCGCCTTTTCGCCCGACCGCCTGGCCTTTGGAAAGCGTATATAGGGGGTCAGGTCTTGCATTTTAGCGTTTTGCGTAGTATGGGGACATAGGATTAGGATGGGGACATGACGAAGTCGTGTCCCCATCCTACGCATCCTATAAAACGAGGCACGTTATGGAAACAAAAATCCCCCTGTCGGTGGCGATCATCGCCCAGGATGAGGCACAGAACCTGCCCGACTGCCTCAAGAGCGTCGCCTTTGCCGAACAAATCGTGGTGGTGGATTCCGGCAGCGCGGATGATACGGTCCGGATTGCACGGGACTTCGGTTGTGACGTGTTTGTTGAATCCTGGCGGGGAGGTTTCGGAGCACAGAAGCAATTCGCCATTGATCAATGTCGGCATCCCTGGGTTCTTGTCATCGATGCCGATGAGCGGATTCCTCCGGAGACGGCTGCCGCCATCCGGCAAGTTCTTGCGAATCCTGCGGGCGCCGCATCGGGCTACAGTTTCCCCCGGAAAAATTTCTTCCAGGGACGCTGGATCAAACACGCCGGGTGGTGGCCGGACCGTATCGTTCGGCTCTTCCGAAAAGATCTGGGGCGTATGACAACAGCCACCGTCCACGAAGCCATCGAGGTGAACGGGCCCGTCGAGTCTCTAAATGTTCCGATCGAACATTTTACGGAAAGCAGGCTCAGTAGAATTCTCCTGAAAATCGATCAATACTCTACCCTTGGGGCCGAAGAGGCTTTCAAGGAGGGCAAGACCGCCTCGATATGGTCTGCAATCTTCCGGGCGAAACTCGCTTTTTTCCAGAATTACTTTTTAAGACTCGGTTTTCTCGACGGTTCTCAGGGCTTTACCCTGGCAGTGACCGATGCCATAAACAAGTTTTTCAAATACGCCAAGCTTGCAGAAAAATGAGAATGGGGGTCAGGTCTTGCATTTTAGCGTTTTTCCGCCAATAACCCTCTATAAAATAAAATGTGACCCCAAACGGAGAAAATGGGGTCAGTTTTAAAACTGACCCCAAACATATGGATATTTCGATCATAATAGTAAACTGGAACACCCGAGAGCTTCTTCACGCCTGTCTCGAATCCATTAATAAAACCATCGGCGATATCCGCCATGAAATCATTGTGGTGGACAACGCCTCCCAGGATGGCAGCGTGGCTATGTTGCAGGATGGGGGAAATGGGGTCAGTTTTAAAACTGACCCCAAACGTCTTAAGGTGATACAGAATACCGAAAACCGTGGCTTCGGAGCCGCCAACAATCAGGCGATGCGCGTCATGGCCGGCCGGTATGCCCTATTGCTGAATTCGGACACGGTCCTGACGGAAAACGCCGTTTATGAACTATTTTCTTTCATGGAGAATCACCCGAACGCTGCCATGGCCTGTGGACAACTGCTCAACGCAGACGGAAGCAAACAGAATTCTATCGCCGGCTTTCCCACGTTACTGACCCTTCTTACAAATATGCCCCTTTTGGAATGCCTGTTTCCCAAGAGGTATCCGAGCAAGCGTTATCATTATGATGAGCCCATAGAAATCGATTCCGCTATCGGCGCCTGCCTGCTTGTACGAAAAAAGGCCATCGATGAAGTCGGCATGTTCGACGAACGCTACTTTTTCTTTTTTGAAGAGACAGACTGGGCCCATCAGATGAAGAAAGCGGGCTGGAAAATCTATCATGTACCCACGGCGTTTATTTATCACTTTCAGGGTCAGAGTATTGGAAGAGACGTTCGGTCCCGAATGGAATTTTACCGATCCCGGTATCAGTTTTTTCGGAAGTGGAAAAGCCGTCCCTGCTTTATTCTCGTGTCTGCCGTCATTGTAATTCGCCTTTTTATAAACTGGCTATTGACGTCGGTCGCTGCCGTATTTACCCTGGGAATGCAAAAAGAAATACGCGACAAGTGGATCGTGTATTCCCGCCTCCTGCTATGGCATTTTCATGGAAATTTATCTTGACTCGCCTTGAATAATACTTTATTAACTGTAATCATTGCGTTCAAAACATGAACATGTCGGATATTGTTATGTCTATCCCGAATAAAACCAGTCTTGAGAGCGAAGAGGTTTTAAAGCTCCTCCGGGAGATAGAACAAACTTCCGAAACGACCCAGCGCGAGCTTTCCTCTCGTTTGGGAATAAGCCTCGGCAAGATCAACTTCCTGCTTAATGCCCTGATCGACAAGGGCCATATCAAGGTGGACAATTTCAAGAAATCCAACAACAAATCAGCCTACTTGTATTATCTCACCCCCAGGGGGATAGAGGAAAAGGCGAGAATTACCTCCCGCTTTTTAAGAAGAAAACTGATAGAATACGATGAGTTGGAGCATGAAATCAGGCGTTTGAAGCATGAAGTGAGCGAAGCACAGGTTCCACAGGATATCCGTGACTGATCACGGATAAGATTTTATATTGACGGAAAAATGAGAAAAAATTTTGCTCCTGATGTAAGTCAGAGGGCGGAGCTGTATATGGGGGTCAGGTCTTGCATTTTAGCGTTTTTCGCCAACAACCCTTTATTTATAATATTTATAACCGTTTATAACCAATGACACGGCCGTTACGCATTGAATATCCTGACGCTGTTTACCACATCACCTCCCGGGGAAACGGGCGGCAGGATATATTCCACGATGAGCAGGACTACCGGAAGTTCCTCGAACTGCTCGGGAAAACGCTCTCGCGCTTTAACTGGAACTGTCACGCGTTTTGCTTGATGGGGAATCATTATCACCTCATGATTGAGACGCCTGATGCGAACATGTCCAGGGGGATGCATCACTTGAACGGTTCTTTCAGTCAGGCACACCATAAACGACATGATACGGTGGGCCATCTCTTCCAGGGACGCTTCAAGGCCATCGTCGTTGATCGGGAGAGCTATCTGCTGGAACTTGTCCGCTATGTGGTCTTGAATCCTGTGCGTGCGGGATTGGTCGCCCGTCCCGAGGATTGGCCCTGGAGCAGCTACCGGAATATGGCCGGGCTTCCCGCGTTGGCAGGAATGGCGCCACCCTCCTTACCGTCGACGGACTGGCTCCTGGGGCAGTTTGGTCCCGATCACACCGTGGCGCGGCAACGGTATCGCGACTTTGTTGCAGCCGGGATCGGCCGGGAATCGCCGTGGCGGCAGTTGAAATCCCAGCTCTTTCTCGGAAAAGAGACGTTTATTGAAAATCTTAAGGATGCGATACCCGAAAAAACAACCGTCCGGGAAATCCCGAAACGGCAGCGTTATGCCAACCGCCCGTCCATGCAGGAGATTTTTGGATTCTGGCGCGATAAGAGGCAGTGCGATAAAAAGCGGCGAGATGAGGCCATATTTACAAGCAATGTTACATACGGATACGATCAAAAGGAAATTGCTGATTTTTTGGGGCTTCACTACACCACTGTCAGTCGTGCGATCAAGCGTCAGGAAGCGCGCGTCCAGGGGCAGATGGTGAAACGCTAAAATGCAAGACCTGACCCCCAAAAATACCAAAAATTTAAGAGGCTTATCAAATGGTTAATAAAGAAGAAGGACAGGATGATGAAATCAATCTTTACGATTATTGGAAAGTCCTTGTAAAAAGGAAAAAGATTCTCATCGGCATATTCCTTGTTCCATTGGTAATCGTAACGATTGTCAGTCTGAGCCTGCCGCGCTATTACAGGGGTGAAAGCGAAATAAGCATTCCTGCACTACCTGCCCCCAATATCTCTTCTGTAATAACTGCCCCAAATATCGTCAGACTTATTGGAAATATTGGTGATAGCCAGAAAGTTAAAATATTTACAAATAATCCGGGTGCAATTAAAAGCGTGTCGGCATCACTTGCCAAGAAATCCACCGATAAACTAAACATAGTTATTGACGCCAAAACAGCGGATATTATTCCACTGGCCTTTAAGGATGTATTTGATTATATTGATAATTTACCAGAAATCGAGGAAGAGATTGCAAAAATACAGGCGGAGACTGATTTGAAACTAAAGAGGTTGATAGAAGAAGTCGATTTGAAACTCCCGAGGCTTATAAATGCCAGGAAGGCAAATCTTATTTTTTTGAATCAGATGACAGATATGATTAAGAAAGGACAACTATCTGTTATTAGCATTAATCCAGCTGACTTAATTAAGAAAGATGCCGATCTGTCGTTAGAAATTATGAATCTCCAGCAGGCAAAAACAGATTTGATGAAAAAAACACAACTCTCGTTTGTCAATATTAATCCGACTACAATTTCCGAATGGAAACTAATTAATAAAGATGGGGAGCTAACGTTAGAAAATATGAAGATCCAGAGTGTAAACGTGACAACTGGAACAATAGGCCCACTCTCGATTACTACGCAACCTTCAAATTCACGGATAAAACAGATAATCATGATTACCGGCCTTCTAAGCCTTTTCACCGGAATATTTGTCGTTTTCTTTCTTGAATATATTAATCGGATGAAAGCGCGCGAAAAATGAGGAAAATGGGGACTGGAAAATGGGGGTCAGTTTTAAAACTGACCCCCGTTTTCCCTATTTTCTCTGTTTTCCCAAAGAGAGGTGTAACATGACTGATACGAAAACTAAAAAAAATCAATCGGATAAGTCGAGGGAGTCCTTCCTGTCAACAAAAGATATCCCCACTCGCGAACGGCTGATTTTCGCCCTGGATGTCTCCTCTGTTGATGAAGCAAAAGCTCTTGTTGAGCAACTTGGCGATTCCGTCATGTTTTATAAGATGGGCCTGCAACTTTTTATGGCCGGCGGCTATTTTGAATTAATCGAATGGCTTCGGGAACGTGGTAAAAAAGTCTTTGTAGATTTGAAATTCTTTGATGTTCCTCAGACTGTTAAATCGGCAGTAATTCAACTGAAGAATCGTGGCGCCCATTTTGTCACGGTTCATGGGAATGACAAAATTCTGGAAGCGGCTGTTGAACATAAAAACGATCTGAAAGTCCTGGCCGTCACCGTCTTGACCAGTTTGGATGAAAGTGATTTAAAAGACCTGGGATTTGAATGCAACGTAGAGGAACTTGTTTTTTCCAGAGCGAAAAGGGCTTTACAGATTGGATGCGACGGCGTGATCTCATCGGGTCTTGAGGTGCCGCGATTAAGGCGTGATATCGGGGAACAGTTCCTGATTGTGACGCCGGGCATAAGGCCGGTGGCGAATGTAGATGATCAGAAGCGAACCGTAGATGTAAAAGAGGCTTTTTTAAACGGTGCAGACTACATCGTCGTCGGCAGGCCGATCAAGGAAGCAAAAGATCCCCAAAAGGCCGCGGAAGACATACAAAAAATTATCTCATCATTGTTTGGTTAAAATGGGGGTCAGGTCTTGCATTTTAGCGTTTTGAAGCAGGAGAATTTCTTATCGATGACCATTGACCCCGGCGGCGAAAAATTTAAAAGAAACGGGGACAGATTTCAAATCTGTCCCCTAAGGCAATCGACAGCGAATTATCTCAAAGAGATACGAAAGAGTGGTCAGAGGCGCCTGGTTTGTGAAAAGCCCTGGACGTTTAGGAAAAACCAACACGATGATGCGGCTGCTCTCGCGGAGCCGATCGCAGCCGGGTTGGGAATCGCCCTCCATCGCGTTCCGGAACTCCCGGCTTTCGCTGAGGCGCTCGATGAACTGACGGCCACAATGATGGTTTGAATCTGGCGGTGAAAGATTTGAAGGATAACTTTGAAATGTATATTGAGAGATACCTGAAATGGCAAAAAAAATAAGAAAATCGCAGGAAGAAGAGGTCATTTTGATGCTGAAGAAGGAGGGTTTCAAGGAGCTGAGCGAGGCGGAAATAGCCAAAGAACCGTATAAATCCATTTACGCCCTGCCCGATTGTTTCAAGCAGGGAAAGGAAACAACAAAATCATCCCCCGTAAAACGCTAAAAAACAAGACCTGACCCCCATTCGGGGTTTTCTCCCATGAAAGATGACAATGGAACAAATACTGATTGATTTGAAAAAAAGATTGCAGGATGTTGCCGGCGACCGGTTGATCCGGATAGTTCTTTATGGTTCCCGGGCGCGGGGCGACTACAGCGAAGGATCGGATACGGACATTGCCGTCATCGTCCGAGGCCTCAACCGGGAGATGAAAGACACCATGCTGAACCGGGTTGCCGACGTCGAGTTCGATCATCTGCGTTCTCTTTCCACGCTGATCCTGTCGGAAGAGGATTTCCTCTTTCTGAAGAGCCGGGAGCGACGAATCGCCCTGGACATCGAGCGGGAGGGTATCCCGATATGACGGAAGACAACCGGAAAGAAAACATCCGCGCCGAGCTCGAACGGGCGGCTGAAGCCCTGAAAGCCGCCGATCTCCTTTTCGAAAACGGATACGTCGGCGATGCCGTTTCGCGCCTGTATTACGTCGTCTTATATCATGTCCGGGCGATTTTGCTTTCAAAAAGCCTGGAACCGCGCAGTCACGAAGGCGCCCTTCGCCTCCTCGGCCTGCATTTCATCCGGGAGGATATTCTGGAAAAGGGAATCGCCCAGATTTTCTCGAAACTCATGAAATTCCGGGAAGAGGCGGACTACAACCCTGTCTCGATGTTCACGAAGGAGGATTATATCGCCTACCGGAGAGAGGCGGAGCATCTGACTGCGGCAATCCGCGAATACCTGGGAAAATAGGGGGCAAAAGGGAGCCTCTCCCGGTCCCCCCCATGCAAAACGCTAAAAAACAAGACCTGACCCCCAATTCATCTCTAAAATAGAGACAGAAATCAATTGTATTATCTCTAAAAAAGATATAATATTGCCATTATGAAAAATGTAATTTCGCAACTTATTGATGATTTCCATGAACGAAAATTGCCTGAACTGGTAACTCGAACCAGGGAATTTTCTGAAGTAATGGGCAAGGCGGATGTCGTCATCGGTATGAGGCGGGTGGGTAAGACCTGGTTTTGTTATCAGAAAATAAAAGATCTGATCGCCTCGGGAATAAAAAAAGAGGAGATACTCTATCTTAACTTTGAAGATGATCGGTTGCTTGAGTTTAACGTTAATAATTTTCAGGAAATCCTTGATGTCTATTTCGGGAAATATCCCGAACATCGAAATGCCCGGTGTTATTTTTTCTTTGATGAGATACAGCGGATAGATCAATGGGAAATGTTCATAAGGCGCTTGCTGGATACGGAAAATCTTCAAATTTTCATTACCGGCTCATCATCAAAGTTACTTGGCTCGGAAATAGCCACCAGTTTACGGGGGCGATCTCTGCCGATAGAAATATTCCCCTTCAGCTTTGAGGAATTTTTGAAATTTCACGGGCTTTTTTCCGGCAGTCCGAAAACGTTTGGCGCGAACACGGCTTCCGTATTGCGCAAGGCTGTAAAAGATTATCTTGACGTTGGAGGTTTCCCGGAAGTACAAAAACCGGATCGCAATCTTCGCATTGAAGTATTGCAGGGGTATATTAATTCGGTATTGCTGAAAGACATCATTGAGCGCCATAAGGTCAGCAATGTTATTGTGCTTAAGCATCTTGTCCGCCATATTATGAAGTCTTCCGGCGGGCAATTCAGTGTCAACAAATTCTTCAACACCATGAAAAGCATGTCGATCAAATGTACCAAGAACAGCTTGTATGAATATCTTGATCATTTGACAGATGCTTTTTTGTTTTACAAAGTTCCCATTCACAGTCGTTCTGAAAAATCAAGGCTGATCAATCCGGCTAAAATCTACACCATCGATACCGGACTTTTGAACGCCATGACCTTTCGTAATTCATATAATTACGGTCAGTTACTGGAAACCATGGTCTTTATGCACCTGCGTCGCGGAGGTTTTGATGCGGAATATGTCAATACAAAAGACGGGCGTGAAGTTGATTTCTTTGCGCGGCACAGAATTTCAGGGGAGACGCAACTGATTCAGGTATGCTGGGAGATGTCGGATAAAAAGACCTTTGAAAGAGAACTCCAGGGATTGAAAAGCGCAATGGATGAACTTTCACTCCCCACAGGTACGATAGTAACATGGGATGACGAAACCGTCATAGATAATAAAATAAAAATAATTCCCATCTGGAAATGGCTTTTGGGGGTCAGGCTTTTGGGGGTCAGGTCTTGAAATTTAGCGTTTTTCCTTATCACAATGTGTTCAGTTTTCAAACTGACCTCCGGAGTCCGTCCCTCATGCAAAACGCTAAAATGCAAGACCTGACCCCCGATAACATGCTTATCACAATGTGTTCAGTTTTCAAACTGACCTCCGGATCTCAAACGCTAAAAAACAAGACCTGACCCCTGACTGCCATAGCAATTTCATTATGGATTTAACAAACCAAAAAATATTAGTCACCGGCGCGGATGGATTTATCGGCAGTCATCTGGTGGAAGCCTTACTGGACAAAGGCTGTCAGGTACGGGCCTTTGTGCATTATAACTCCTTCAACAGTTGGGGTTGGCTGGATACATTTCCCAAAGAAAAACTGGACAAGATCGATGTATTTGCAGGGGATATCCGCGATCCCAATGGGGTGAGGAAGGCCATGCAGGGGATGGACATGGTTTTTCATCTGGCCGCACTTATCGCCATTCCGTTCAGTTATCACTCCCCGGACAGTTACGTAGATACCAACATCAAAGGCACATTAAACGTACTTCAGGCAGCATCTTTTGGGGACAGATTTCAAATCTGTCCCCAAAGGCGCGTACTGATTACATCCACGTCGGAAGTTTATGGAACAGCGCAATATGTTCCCATTGATGAGCGGCATCCCTTCCAGGGACAATCGCCCTATTCCGCTACCAAAATCGGGGCAGACCGGATAGCGGAAAGCTTTTATCGCAGTTTCAATACCCCCGTGACTATTGTCAGGCCGTTTAATACGTATGGGCCGCGTCAATCGGCCCGGGCGGTCATCCCCACCATCATTACCCAGTTGCTTGCCGGCGCGACAGAAATCAAACTGGGCAGCGTTCATCCAACCCGCGATTTTAATTATGTCAAGGATACCGTGGACGGTTTCATTGCGATTGCAGAAACACAAGCCACGATTGGAGAAGAGATAAACATTGCCTCCCAACAGGAGATTTCTATCGGGCAGCTTGCCCGCGAGATTATCGACCAGATCAATCCGACGGCCAGGATCGTCTCTGATGATATTCGCATACGGCCTGAAAAAAGTGAAGTGGAACGACTGCTGGGCAGTAACGAAAAGATTCGCAGGTTGACAGGGTGGCAGCCGGAGTATACCCTGAAGCAGGGAATCCGGGAAACCATCGCATGGTTCAGGGACGAGGAAAATCTACGGCGCTATAAATGGAATGTCTATAATGTTTGAAAAAATAGTCAGCTTCATTAAATTTCAAGACCCCAGAGAATAGAGGTGTTTTATGAAAGGAATCAGTGCTCGAAGGATAAAAGTCAAACTGGGCGAGGTGTGTGGGAGTCACCGAATCTTCATATTCTCTTTACCAGGGAAGATAATGTGATTGTAGCCAGATGTCTGGATTTCACCATTTCCTCTCATGGAGAAAATGAAAAAGAAGCCCTTGAGTCTCTGGGAGCGGCATTGAAAGAGTATATCCTGACGGCAGTAGAAGATAAGGCGATGGATATCCTTTATGATTCAGCTCAAAATAAATACTGGCGAATGTTCAATGATTTGGAAGCAAGAACCAGTATCGCTGATCTGAAAAAATCGCTCAGCAAATCGATAACGTATTTCACGGTCGATTCCGTCAAAGAAATCCGGCCGGACATCATTTATGCCTAAAGCCCCCAAAACCATGATTTTATCTTATGCGCTTAATGATCTGATTGATAAATTCGGACTACCCGGAGATATATTTAATACAGATTGATATGCCACACATGCGCTACCCAATGCAAAACGCTAAAATGCAAGACCTGACCCCCAGCGATAAGGAGTAAGCTTAAGATGAAAAAGAAGATTCAACAGATTGTGGGTGAACTAAAAGACCGGATTTCAGAAAAATACAGTCTTAAGGAAATACGGGTTTTTGGATCTTCGGCGCGTGGAAACCTCACACCAGAATCAGATATCGATGTATTTGTTCACCTTTCTCATGTAAACAGGCAAGTTGAGGAAGCTCTGTTTGATATAGCCTATGATCTTGAACTTAAGCATGATTGTCTCATCGATCTTATCATTATTGATGATCGGGATTTGATCGGTAGATCGGGAACAGCGCCTATTTATGAAAAGATCCGAACCGAAGGCATACCCGTATGAAAAAACAGAATTCTCAGGCCCTGATTTCCTATCGCATGGAGCGGTCCCATGAATCCCTCCGGGCCGCAGAAATCATGTTGGAAAACAATATGCTTACATTTTCGATGAATCGTATCTATTATGCGATGTTTTATGCGGTTCAAGCCGTACTTGTGTTGCGAGAAGTCTCCTTTTCCAAACATGGACAGGTTAAGGCCTATTTTAATCGGGAAATGGTCAAGACCAGCATTTTCCCTATAGAGATGGGACGGCTATACAATAAGGCGTTTGAATATCGCCAGAAGTTTGATTATATAGATTTTTCAGCTCCGGACCTCAATATGGTTTCAGAATATCTCGAAAAAGCGCGCGGGTTCATTTTCAATATTCAGAATTATGTTCAACCACCCGCAAAACGCTAAAATGCAAGACCTGCAATGGTTAAGGGGAGGTAAGATATGAAGATCGAATATGACAATCAAATTGATGCCATCTACATCCGTTTGCAGGAAAAATATGTAACGCGCACGGTTGAAATCGAAGATGGTCTGAACATCGACTTGGATGAAAACGGGAAATTGATCGGTCTGGAAGTATTGGATGCTACCGAAAGATATGCGCTGACCGATCTCTTCAATATCTCGACCGAAAACCTCCATCTTGAAAACAAGACCATCAAGCATGCCGGTTAGCGCCCCCCGCAGAACGCTAAAATGCAAGACCTGACCCCCAACACCTGATGAGGTGGAGCGGCTGTTGGGCAGTAACGAAAAGATTCGCAGGTTGACAGGGTGGAAGCCAGAATATACGCTGAAGCAGGGAATCCGGGAAACAATCGCGTGGTTCAGGGACGAGGAAAATTTGCGGCGCTATAAATGGGATGTCTATAATGTTTGAAAAAATTGTGAACTTCATTAAATCCCTTTATCCGACGGAGAATCCCGTACCGCTACATGAGCCTCGATTTTCAGGGAATGAAAAAAATATCTCATTGACTGTATTGATACTTAACGCCTAAAACTTTTTTAAGGAGTGAAAGACTATGACTTACAATATTGAGGATCTGGAGAGTGAGGTCATGAAACTGAGCATAGAAGCACGAGCTCAACTTGCGGGGAAACTCATTTTGAGTCTTGACGCGCCATCCGAGGAAGAGAATCTTCACTTTTGGGTTGCCGAGGCAGAGAAAAGACTGAAGAACCTCAGGGACGGTAAGGCCCGGGAAATATCTGCTGAAGAGGCTTTTCGAGATGCGAGGACCCGGATTTCATGAGAAAGGCAACTTTTCATACCGATGCCGAATCAACCTAAAACCTAAAACATTTTTTTACGGAGGAGCATCATGGCAGACACAACCGGCGCGTATGAAAAAGGAAAGCTCTACCAACTGGACCTTGCGCATCTCTTGGCCGATGAGCTGATATGAACGCAATAGCAAAATTTGAGAATTTAAAGGACCTGATTGTTGAGTTGAGTGGCCAAAGTGTTCTGCTCGATAGCGATGTCGCCGAAATATACGGCGTTGAGACAAAACGCATCAATGAGGCCGTAAAGAATAATCCTGACAAGTTTCCATCTGGATACATCATCGAACTGGATAAGACAGAGTGGGATGGGTTGAAGTCGAAATTTTCGACTTCAACAAAAGGCGGAAAAGTTAAGCTACCAAGCGCCTTCCCCGAAAAAGGCTTGTATATGCTGGCCACCATCCTCAAAAGTCCACAGGCAGTTCAGGCTACCTTGGCGATCATCGAGACTTTTGCAAAAATCAGACAGCTATCAAGAAGTATTCAGGAGCTATCGATTGTTAAAGATAAATCTGATCAGAAGGCACTCATGCAGAGAAGCGGAGAATTGATCGCCGGAATCTTTGATGACGACTTGCAAACGAGCGATACAGAGACATCCATTGAGCTGAACTTTGCGGTTTTGAAGTTCAAGCACACGATAAAGAAGAAGAAAAAATGACTCTCCCCCCATGCAAAACGCTAAAATGCAAGACCTGACCCCCAAAGGCTTGACGACCGATATCCTTGAACAGAGCACAATGGTTGGTTCCAACAAGGTTGTGAAAAGGGAGGTAAAACTTTATGAAAACCGGAACTTTTGATGAAGCTTTAGAAATTATAGAATCTTTTCCCGAAGAGCAAAAAGAATCGCTTATCGAAATTGTCAAACGGCGGTTAACAGATGAACGGAGAGATCGGCTTGCGCAAACCGTTAAGGAAGCGCGGGATGAGTATGCCCGTGGCGAAGTCAGGCGGGGCACAGTTGATGACCTCATGCTTGAGATTACCCAATGAGAACAATGATATGGAGTAATGCATTTACACGGTCATTCAAAGGTTGGATGCGGAAACGCCCGGATATGCATAGCGATATAGCAGAAGCCTTAAGGCTTCTGCTTGTTAATCCGTTTGCACCTCAACTTGATATATCTTTGATCTCTTATGCTTTGACCTTTAATCTTTCAGCTTTCACTC
>JBAWYD010000060.1:0-15622 GCA_037143735.1 Deltaproteobacteria bacterium | reverse complement strand
TTTCCGGCAGCTCGATGCACGTCAGCGTTTAGTGGTTGTCCTGATCAAAAAGGGCGTCGATGAATTCGTTGCTTTTAAATTCCCTCAGATCGTCCAACCCTTCCCCGATGCCGATATAGCGGATGGGGATGTTGAGGTCCCTGGCGATTCTTATGATCACGCCCCCTTTGGCGGTGCCGTCCAGTTTTGTGATGACGATTCCCGTGACGCCGATTTCATCGTGGAACATCTTTGCCTGGGCTACGGCGTTCTGACCCGTCGTCGCATCCAGGACGAGTAATATTTCATGGGGGGCGCCGGGAAGTTCCCTTGCCATGATCCGTTTCATCTTCTTCAGCTCCTCCATCAGATTGACCTTGGTGTGGAGCCTGCCCGCCGTATCGATAATGATGACCTCAGCCTTTCCGGATTTGGCCGCGGCAATGGCGTCGAAAACGATGGCCGAGGGGTCAGAATCGATTTTCTGTTTGATCAGGGGGACATTGACCCGACGGCTCCATATTTCCAGTTGCTCGATTGCTGCGGCCCTGAAGGTGTCTGCCGCTGCCATCATGACAGACATTCCCTGCTCTTTAAACCGGTGCGCCAGCTTTCCGATAGTGGTTGTTTTCCCGGTTCCGTTGACCCCTATCACCATAATGGTAAAAATCTCGCCGCCGGGGATGCGGAGGGGCGCTTCGTTTTTAATCAGGATATTCATGGCGGTGTCGCGGAGGACTTTTTTGAGCAGTTCCGGTTTATCAAGCTCTTTTCTTTTTACCTGTTCCTTTATCTTTTCAATGAGTTCACTGGTAAAAGAAGGGCCCACGTCGGCCATTATCAGTATCTCTTCCAGTTCATCGTAGAGCTTTTGGTCAATGACCTTCTCTCCAAGGATAATGTCGTCAACGTTTTTAACGAGGAGGTTTCTTGTCTTGGCAAGACCGATCTTCAGCTTTTCAAAGAACCCTTTATTCTCAATAGCCATTATTAAACCCTGTTTATGAAATGAGATTGTTATCTCAGGAAATTAATTGAGGGCGACGGAAACGATGGTGGAAATACCCTGTTTATGCATGGTGATCCCGAAAAGATGTGACGCAACCTCCATGGTTCGTTTGTTATGCGTCACCAGGATAATCTGGGAATTTGAGGCGGTATCCCTGACAAGCTGATTGAACAGGGATATGTTTGCGTCGTCCAGCGCTGCATCCACCTCGTCGAGGATGAGGAACGGGGCAGGCCGGTACAGCAGGATGGAAAAAATCAGGGCAATGGCGGCCAGGGACTTTTCACCGCCGGAAAGCAGGCTGATACTCTGGGCCCGCTTGCCGGGGATCACGATATCGATGTCCACGCCCGTTTCAAGCAGATCCGATTCATCTGTTAATCTGAGAGTTCCCCTTCCGCCCGGGAAGATTCGGGAAAACACGTCCTTGAAGCTTCGGTTAACGGCTTCAAAGGTTTCTGCAAACCGCTTTCTCGATATCTGATTGATTCTCATGATGGTCCGCTGGAGGGCATCCAGAGCGGTGTTGAGATCCGCAACCTGGCTCGTCAGGAAATCAAAGCGCTCCTTGATTTCTTCATACTCGGTGAGGGCGAGAAGATTCACTTCGCCGAAGTTTTCAATGGATTGCCTGTCGCCGGTAAGCTGTATCGTCATTTGTTCAATGTCCGGTTCATCGAGCTTCTGGAAGGTGGGGGTCAACGTTTCTATATTCACGTAATATTTACCTTCCATGTTTTTCTTTACGCCATCCATCTGGAAGGAAATCTCCCGGTGTTCCATTTCCAGTTCGTTGATTTCCTGCACGATCTGCTCGACCGTTTTCTTTACTTCCCGGATTTCCGCCTCTCCGTTCCGGAGGGAGGCTTCCTTCTCATGCTGCCTGTCCTTTTTATCCGCCAGGGTATCTTCCAGGGTTCCGTAATCCCTGTACAGGTGTTCCAGAAGAGCCAGTTCCGTATTAATTTCTTTTTCCATTTCCCCGGCCTGGGACTCGCAGGTTGCGATATCCCTGACTTTCCCGTCGATCTCGGAGGATATGCCGGTTATATCCGCATGCAGCCTTTCCATGGTATTGAGGTTTGCGTTTTTCTTTTCTTCAAGAGAGGTGAGAAGGATTTTTTTCTCCGTGAGATGCTTTTCCTGAGTTTCGAGGTGGTCCTTTAATGCCTCCCATCTCTCCCGTGCGGCGGACGTCTCTTCGTTAATCTTCTTTTCCCTGCTCTCATGAGAGACGATCTCCTGCTTTAAGGAACTGATCTTTTCGACAGCGTCCGTTTCTTCCGACTGGAGGCTTTCACGGCTGAATTCAAGGACATGAATTCGCTGCTCCGTTCGTTCGATTTCATCTTCAACCCTTTCCACGTCCTTTTTTTTGCCGTTGATCTGAAGCTCCATGTCATGGAGGTCCGATCCTAACTGGAGCAACTCATCTTCCCATTGGGCGATCAGGGCTGCCGTTCTTTTTCGATTTTCTCTGTCTTCTTCGAGCTGCGCCGCCAGTTTATCCACGTCATTATCCAGCTCCGCAATCTCTCTCTTGTTCTGCAGAAGGCTTCTTTCGCTGTTTGCCTTGCTTCCTCCGGTCAGCACGCCCTGGGGGGTAATGATATCACCATCAGGGGTGACAAAGGTGCCCCTGAATCCGTTCATCTCCCACAGGGAAATGCCCCGGTGCAGGTTTGGAATCACAAGAACGTCCCCCAGGAGATAGTCGGCGATCTTTTGAAAGTCCTGACGGACGCTTACCAGGTCGATGAGCCTCACCGCTTCTTTGAGATGGTCTGCCGGCTTTGAGTCGATGCCGTTGGTTCTCACTTCGAGGGGGACGAAACTCCCCCTGCCCAGGGAATAACTCTTCAGATAATCAATGGCCTTTACGCCGTCCTCCTGGTTTTTGACTACGATATACTGGAGTTTCTCTCCCAGGACGGCCTCAACGGCCGTTTCATACTCCCTTGGAACGTTGATGTGATCGGCCACCAGTCCGATGAAGGTATGGCGGAGCTGACTGTCCGTCCCGGCTTTTTTATCGGCCGTCATGATGGACTTAATCCCCTCATTGCACCATGCATAACTTTCCTGGAATTCCTTCAGAGAATTTAACCGGGATGACTTCCTGTCCGAATCTTCCTTTTTTTCCGAGATCGCCTCATCGATCTCTTCCATCTCCATTTTCGCCCGCTCGCATGCGTTTCCGGCGACGGTTTTCCTTTCCCGGAGTTCCTCCAGGGAATCTTCGTCCGATATCAGGCCCGACCGGAGTTTTTCGAGGTCTTGTTGAATCGATGCCAGTCGTTTCCGGTGCTCGTTGATTTCCCTGCTGTCCCGTTCCGTTCTTTTTCGGAGATCTTCGATTCCTTTTTCGAGACCGGCGAGCATGTTTTTTGCCCTTACCTTTGCCGTAACAATGTCGATATATTCGACCTTTTTTTCTTCCATTTCCCGGTTGAGGGCGTCCGCCGATTTCTTGAGTTCAAGAACCTTCGCCTGAGACTGTGAGACCGTCTGGCGCACCGCTTCGATTCTGTCATCCGATTCGTCTGCCGTCGTATTGAGGGCGTTTATTTCTGCGGTGACGCTTTCCTGTCTTTTCCCGAGGATCTCAATTTCCGAGAGATTTTTCTGTTTTCTGGCGGACAGGTCTTTTACGCGGCCCTTCGTATACTCGATCTTCTGTTCCTTGATGTTGATGGTGTTTCTGGTGTCGTAGAGTTTTCCCTGGTTTTGCGAGAGCTGTTCCTCATTTTCAAGGAGATCCGCCCTCAAGACCTCGAAGGATGCCTCCAGCCCCGTCAGATTTGTCCTGATTTCCATATCCCTTCTGTCGAGAGCCGTGCGCGATTCCCTTAACGACTCCCTTTTTGCAGACAAGTCCGCACAGGCCTGGAGTGCCAGGGTGATTTCCGCCTCCTTGACCTGTTTTTTCAGGTTCTTGTACTGCTCGGCCCGTTTTGCCTGCCTTGATATGGCGTTGAGCTGGGTTTTGACTTCCTTGATGATGTCGGTAAGGCGCAGGATGTTTTGCCGTGTTGCCTCCATTTTCCGGGAGGCGGCTTCCTTCCTGCTTTTATATTTGGAAATCCCCGCAGCGTCTTCGATAAACTGCCTTCTTTCTTCAGGCTTTGCCTCGACGAGGCTGGCAACGCTGTTCTGTTCCACGATGGAATACGTCTTGGCGCCGACCCCCGTACCCATGAAAAATTCTCTGACGTCGAGGAGCCTGCAAGGGATCTTGTTGATGACATATTCACTCTCCCCGTCCCGGAAAAGCCGTCTTGAAATCATGACCTCGCTGCACTCTGCATATGCCCCCGGAAACGGTTGGCTGTGATGCTCAAAAACCATGGAGACATCCGCCATGCCTACAGGAGCCGCGTCTTCAGTTCCGTGAAAGATGACGTCATCCATTTTTTTCCCCCGGAGCGCCTTGACCCGTTGTTCGCCCATGACCCAGCGGATGGCGTCAACGATGTTGCTTTTGCCGCATCCGTTGGGGCCCACAACGGCAGTAATGCCGTCAGAGAAGTCTAAAACGATCTTGTCTCTGAAGGATTTAAAACCGGTGATTTCCAGCTTTTTCAGTTTCATCGCTTTTTTGCTTTCCGGGGATATTAAATCGTGCGAATTTTAACAAAAGAAAAGCGTTTTGTAAAGAAAAAATACAACCAAATGTGTCCGGGGTAATTTTAACCACAACATATGGTGTCATGGGGACATCGAAAATAGTCCTTTTCCATCGCGACATCCTTTCCCGGTCTTACGACGAGGCTGATCTGGACTGGGGAAGACGCCTGATCAAAAAATACCGTCCAGTGGGGTGTTGCAGCGGGGGCAGTGGGTCCCTTTCAGGTTGATTCTTTCGATTGAAAATCCGTAACGCTTGATGAGCAGTTCCTTGCAGCGGGAGCAGAAGGTATTTTCCCCTTCGTCTCCGGGGATGTTGCCGCTGTAAACGTATTTCAGGCCGGAGGCCTTTCCGATTTCGGCGGCCCTGTGAATGGAGGCGACCGGGGTAGGGGGCAGGTCGTGGATCAGGTGCCGGGGATGAAACCGGCTGATATGCCAGGGAGTCTCCGCACCGAGAGAATGAATAAATTCTGCAATCTGTCGGAGTTCTTCGTCGCTGTCGTTCAGGGTCGGAATCAGGAGGGTGGTGACTTCCACCCAGATGCCCAGCGATTTCATCTTTTTCAGGCTGTCGAGAACGGGCTGGAGTCCGGCGCCGCATTTTTTTCTGTAAAAATCGTCGGTGAAGGCCTTCAAATCCACGTTTGCCGCATGGAGACAGGGCGCCATCTTCTCGATCGCCTCTTCCGTCATGAAGCCGTTGGTCACGAAGACGTTTTTCAACCCCTTTTTGAGGGCCATCTTTGCCGTATCATGGGCGAATTCAAAATATATCGTGGGTTCTGTGTAGGTATAGGCGATGGTTTTTGATCCCGTTCCGGCGGCCTTCTCAACCACTTCCTCAGGTGTGGATTCCCGTCCGAAGATGCTTCCTGTCTCCCGTGGCGCCTGGGAGATGTCGTGGTTCTGGCAGAAGGTACAGCGGAAATTACACCCGACCGTTGCGATGGAGAATGATTTCGAGCCCGGAAGGACATGAAAAAGGGGCTTCTTCTCAATGGGATCCACGTTTTCAGCGATCACCCTGCCGTAAACGAGGCTGTACAGGATTCCCTCCCTGTTTTCTCTCACCCCGCAGATACCACGATCGCCCGGCCCGATCCGGCAACGATGGGCGCAGAGGCTGCAGATTACCTGATTTCCATCCGTTTTTTCATAAAGCATGGCCTGGCGCATCGTTTTTTCCTCTCACCCCTTCAACCGCCGATGGTGGACATGTCTTTTATACACTTTTTAATATGGCCTTCGTCACAGGCGAGGTCGTGCCGTATGGGCTTTTTTGCGATGGCCCCAATGATCAGCTTCGCCAGGTGATCGTCGTTGCAGCCGCCCCGCAGGGCACCCTTCAGGTCGACCTCTTCATCCGAAAGAAGGCATGCCCGGAGATGGCCGTCCGATGTAAGGCGAAGACGGTTGCATGAGTTACAGAAGTGATGGCTTACGGGACTGATAAAGCCGATTTCCCCGGCGCCGCCGGCGATCCTGTATATCCTTGCAGGACCGTCAAGTCGTTTTCTCTCTCCATCGACGGGTTCAAGTCTGTAAGTTTCACGGATCTTTTCCCTGATGATATCATTGGACAGGTATTTGCTGTCACGATCCAGGTCCGTGCGCCCAAGGGTCATCAATTCGATGAATCGGATCTGGAAAGGTTTGTCCATGCTCAATTTTGCAAAATCCAGTATCTCGTCATCATTGAATCCCTTTATGGCCACAATGTTGATCTTGATGGGTGAGAACCCGATCCTGTGAACCTCATCAATGCCCTTAAGAACGGCATTCAGATGCCCGCCTCTTGTAATGTGCTCATATTTTTCAGGATTGAGAGAATCAAGGCTGATATTGATCCTTTTCACACCGGCATGAAAGAGCTTCCCGGCAAACTCCGAAAGGAGGACACCGTTGGTTGTCAGGCTGATGTCCCTGAGGTCGGGGATGGCTTTCAGGGAGGCAATGAAGTCAACGACGCCACGCCTGACCAGGGGCTCGCCGCCGGTTATTCTGATCTTCCTGATTCCCGTTCCGACAGCCACGCTGACGATGCGCGATATTTCTTCATAACGGAGGATATCGTCGTGGCCGATGTGAGATAGACCCTCTTTGGGCATACAGTACATGCAGCGCAGATTGCAGCGGTCTGTGATTGAAACCCTCAGATAGTTGATGTCCCTGTTATATTGGTCTAACATGGTCCTGAAAAGTCGCTAACCGTACTGGATTTATTGTCTGAAGCGGCTGATTTTTTAACACACTATGGAGGACATGGCAAGACATTCACGCAGGCTTTGTAATAAGCTCGAATGTTGCGCCGATACATCGATAAATCATCCTTGACACACGGTGATTTCTCTATTAAAGACCAGCCTTCAGTTGTTTTTTCATTGATTATCGGAGGAGCATGGCGAGGAGCGCGTTATGAAGAAAATACCCATCACAAAGGCAGGATTTGATAAATTAAAGAGAGAGCTGGAACATATCAAGACGGTTTCCTTACCTGGAAATATACGAGATATTGAGACGGCGAGGGCGCACGGCGATATTAAGGAAAACGCAGAATATGCCGCCGCCAAGGAAAGGCAGTCTTTCATACAGGGCAGGATTCAGGAACTGGAAAACAATCTTGCCACGTCCTATATTGTCAGTCTCGAAGGATTGACGGGAGATAAAGTTGTTTTCGGCTCCATGGTCACCATCGAGGATATGCAAACGGGAGGCGGCATCACGTACCAGCTCGTCGGCCCATTTGAATCGGATATCAACAGGAATACAATTTCCGTTACCTCTCCAATCGGCAAAGCGCTGATCGGCAAGATCGTTGGCGACGAGATACGGGTAAAAACACCGGGCGGGATGAGGGAATTTGAAGTCGTCGACATCTCCGTGGAAGCGACGGATTCGCAAATGACAGGCGGATAGACAAAAAGAGCCGGGAATCTGAATGGTTATTCTACCATTGGTTCCCGGCTCTTTTTGTTTATATGAAAATGCCCCCTCCCTGTATCCCTCCCCCTCGACGGAGGAGGGAGGGGTGGGGGTGATTTTCGTCCTTCGTTGTGCCCGTACCGGGCATGGGGGTTAATAGTATTCCAGCGTTTAGCGCTTCCCTGAGACGTTTATTCTTGTGACGGCTCTGACCAGGGCTATTCTTGCCGACTCAAATTCCACATCGTCCTTGGATATCTTGGCCAGTTTTCCCTCTGCCGCTTCCTTTGCCCTCTTTGCCCTTTCCGTGTCGATCATATCGGATCGTTCGGCCGTCTCGACAAGCAAGGTGACCTTGCTCCCCGTGACTTCCGCATAGCCCGTGTTCACGGCGTAGAAGGTTTTTTTGTTATCTTTTGTAAAGCTCAACTCGCCTATATCGACGGAGCTGAGAAGCGCTGCATGGCCCCTCAGTACGCCAAACTCACCCTCGCTTCCCGGGATCGTTACGTCTTCGATGTTTCCGCTAAAGGCCATCTTCTCGGGGGTCACAATTTCCAACATCAATTCATCAGCCATGAATAGTCCTCCGGCTTGTTTACTCTTTCAGTTTCTTTGCTGCTTCGACAACCTCGTCTATGCCGCCAACCATGTAAAAGGCCTGCTCAGGCAGATCATCGTGTTTTCCTTCCAGAATTTCCTTGAAGCCTCTCACCGTTTCCGCGACGGAAACAAACTTGCCTTCCCTGCCGGTAAACTGCGCCGCGACAAAGAAGGGCTGGGACAGGAATCTCTGGATTTTTCTTGCCCGGCTCACCGTCACTTTATCGTCTTCGGAGAGCTCATCCATACCCAGAATAGCGATGATGTCCTGGAGATCCCTGTATTTCTGGAGGGTTACCTGCACCAATCGCGCTGTCTGATAGTGCTCCTGTCCGAGGACGATGGGATCCAGGATTCGGGATGTTGAATCCAGGGGATCGACGGCAGGATAGATTCCGAGTTCTGTCAGCGGTCTCGATAAAACGACGGTTCCGTCAAGGTGCGCAAAAGTCGTTGCCGGCGCCGGGTCTGTAAGGTCGTCGGCGGGAACGTATACGCACTGGACGGCGGTAATGGATCCTTTGTTGGTGGAAGTGATGCGTTCCTGAAGTTCTCCAAGGTCTGTGGCCAGAGTCGGCTGGTAACCGACTGCCGAGGGCATTCTTCCCAGAAGAGCCGATACCTCTGATCCGGCCTGGGTAAAACGGAATATATTGTCGACAAAAAGGAGCACGTCCTGGCCTTCAATGTCCCTGAAGTATTCTGCCGCGGTAAGGGCCGTGAGGGCCACTCTCGACCTTGCTCCGGGAGGTTCCGTCATCTGACCGTAGATCAGGGCGGCCTGCTTGAGAACGCCGGAGTCCTTCATTTCCAGATAAAGGTCATTTCCTTCCCTGGTTCTTTCACCGACGCCGGCAAACACGGAGATGCCTCCATGATGCATGGCGATATTATGAATCATTTCCATCATAACAACGGTTTTTCCGACGCCGGCCCCGCCGAACATCCCCATCTTGCCGCCTCTGGGGAAGGGGACGAGAAGATCGATGACCTTAACGCCCGTTTCCAAAACGTGAACGGATGTATCCTGTTCGAGAAATGATGGCGCTTCACGGTGGATCGGTGAGTAGTTCTGCGCCACAACAGGTCCCAGACCATCGACCGGTTTGCCGATGACGTTCAGAATCCTGCCCAGGCATTCCTTTCCGACCGGCACCATAATCGGGCTGCCTAAATCTTTCGCCTTCATGCCTCTGACAAGACCATCGGTAATGTCCATGGCGATGCATCGAACGACGTTATCACCCAAGTGCTGGGCAACCTCGACAATCAAATTGTCTTCCTCGCTATTGATTGTGGGGTTGGTGATGGCGATGGCGTTAAGGATGTTGGGAAGATTTCCATCTTCAAACGCCACATCGACTACGGGGCCTATTACCTGTACAATCTTTCCTATATTCATACCTGTCTCCTTCTATTCTGCTTGGTGGTCAGGGGTCGGGGTGTTAACCCTTTGCCAAGTCTTCGATAGCCGGACCACTGACGACTGATTTTTGCTTCCGCATGGTTCATCCCTTTGCCAGGGCTTCCGTACCGCCTACAATGTCCATCAGTTCGGCGGTAATCGCCGACTGCCTGGCCTTGTTGTATATCAGGCTAAGGCTCTGAATCATTTCGTCACAGTTTTTCGTTGCGTTGTCCATCGCCACCATTCTTGCCCCGTTCTCTCCGGCGGCTGTTTCAAGAAGCGCCCTGAAGACGAGGATATGAACATACATGGGAAGAAGTTTTTCCAGCAAGACTTCGTCGGAAGGTTCATAAATATAATCAATTCTCTTTTCGGGATCGGCTTCTTCATCCTTTCCGATGGAAGGCAACGGGAACAATCTTATGACGGTCGGTCTCTGCGAGGAGAGACTGCGAAAATGATTATAAACGAGGTACAGTTCATCGTACTCCTGATTGATAAATGGAGGGATAATGTCATTCGATATGTTGACTGAAAGGGTGATGTCAAATTTCCCGAAGACATCCGACCACTGGCTGTGGATCTGGCTTTTTTTCCTGAAATAATCCCTTGATTTTCTGCCGACCGTGATCAGGCCTACCTCTTTGCCTTCAGAGGCTTTTTCCCTCATGAATCTCTCTGTCGCCTTGGTGAGATTGGTGTTGAATCCACCGCAAAGCCCCCTGTCCGAGGTCATACAGATCACCCGGATTCTTTTAGGATCCCTCACCGCAAGGAGCGGGTGTGTATCGGCATCCACGCGGAGGGCCAGGCTGCTCAGCACTTCCATGAATTTACCCGCATAGGGGCGGAAATTCTCCATTCTGAGCTGGGCGGATTTAAATTTCGAAGCGGCCACCATATTCATGGCTTTGGTAATCTGCTTCGTTTTCTTTACGCCGGTAATTTTCCTTTTAATGTCCTTTAGTGCGGCCATTAAAAAATTCTCCCTTTTCCTAATCTAAATATCAGACATCTGATGATGGTTTCGTTTAAATTCAATCCTGTCAGGAGACAAAGACGGAATCAAACTCGGTGATGACATCTTTCAGCTTTTTCTCCAAATCCGGACTGATGATCTTTTTCTCATCGATTTCCTTCATGACGTCGGGATATTTGGTTTCAATAAAGCTGTGAAGCTGAGGTTCGTATTCCTTCAACTTGCCGAGCTCATATTTGTCAAGGTAACCTCTCGTTCCCGCGAACAGGATCGTGACCTGCTTTGATAAGGACATGGGCTGGAACTGGGGTTGCTTCAGGATTTCCACCAGTCGAATACCCCGGTCCAACTGAGACTGTGTTGCCTTGTCCAGATCGCTTCCGAACTGGGCAAAGGCGGCCAGTTCTCTGTACTGGGCGAGGTCCAGTTTCAATGTTCCGGCGACCTGCTTCATGGCTTTAACCTGGGCGGCGCCGCCAACTCTCGAAACCGACAATCCGACGTTGATGGCCGGACGAATACCGGAGAAGAACAAGCTCGGCTCGAGGTACACCTGGCCGTCCGTGATGGAAATCACGTTTGTCGGGATATAGGCGGACACGTCGCCTGCCTGGGTTTCAATGATCGGAAGGGCGGTAAG
Organism: Deltaproteobacteria bacterium; assembly: GCA_037143735.1. Lineage (GTDB taxonomy): Bacteria > Desulfobacterota > Syntrophia > Syntrophales > UBA2185 > JAPLJQ01. The sequence continues at coordinate 4,452 of JBAWYD010000060.1, read as the reverse complement.
AGATCCTCCTCCGAGTTCAACACTCACCCGGGCGGCCCGCTCCAGCAACCTGGAGTGGTTATAGAAAATGTCTCCGGGGAAAGCTTCTCGTCCGGGCGGCCTTCTCAGAAGCAGAGAAATCTGCCTGTACGCCACGGCCTGCTTGGAAAGGTCGTCGTAGATAATGAGGGCGTCCTGCCCCTTGTCCCGGAAGTATTCGCCGATACTGCATCCGGCGTAAGCGGCCACGTATTGAAGCGTTGCCGGATCGCTTGCGCACGCCGAAACAACGCACGTGTATGACATGGCGCCGTGTTTTCTCAGATTTTCCACAACCTGGGCCACCGTAGATTTTTTCTGGCCGATGGCTACGTAAATACACTTGATGCCCGTATCCTTCTGCCTGATAATGGAATCGACACAGATGGCCGTTTTCCCGAGCTGTCTGTCGCCGATGATAAGCTCACGCTGCCCTCTCCCGATGGGTGTCATGGCGTCAATGGCCTTGATGCCCGTGTACATGGGGGTATTGACCGGCTGGCGTTGAATAACGCCGGGGGCGATCATCTCAATTCTTCTGAACTCGGTTGTTTCAATGGGACCCTTGCCATCAATGGGGGCGCCGGTTCCGTCAATGACTCGACCAAGCAATGCCTCTCCCACGGGAACCTGTGCAATCCTGCCCGTTCTTTTTACGATATCCCCTTCTTTAATATGGGTCACTTCGCCCAAAACGGCGACACCCACATTGTCGGTTTCCAGGTTAAGCACCATACCCAGTATTCCGCCGGGAAACTCCAGCAATTCCATGGCCATTGCATTCTCAACGCCATAAACCCTGGCTATTCCATCTCCCACTGATAAGACTGTTCCGACTTCACTGATGTCCAGCTTCTTCTCATAGTCCTTGATTTGTTTGGAGATGATTTCACTGATTTCCTCTGCCCTGATTCTCTCCATGCTCTATACTTCCTCCCCTAAGAGATTCCTTATGTTACGCAATTGAGTTTTTATGCTTCCGTCGTAAAGCGTATCCCCAACGCCGACGACGATACCGCCCAATAATGAGGCATCTTCCGATATCGCCATTTCAACCTTTTTACCCGTCATTTCTTCCAGGCGTTCCTGGAGCTTTCCCGACAATTCGGCGGATAACGGGAAAGCTGTCCTGACATTCACCCGTGTCCGTTTCAGGGTATCATCCATGAGCTGCCGGTAAGCATTTTCTATTTCAGGAAGGATGCCGATTCTTCTCTTATCTACCAGCAGTTTTAAAAAATTGGCCGTTGTTGTCGAAATATTGATCTTCTGCAGCATTGATTTCACAACGGCTTTTTTTTCGTCCCGATCAAAAACAGGATTTAAAAATAACTCCTTCAAATTTTTGTTATCTTCGAGAATGGAAGAAAAAATAGTCAACTCACCGTAGTAGCTTTCATATTTTTGATCTTCTCTGGCAATCTCAAAGAATGCCCGGGCATAGCGCTTTGCAATATTGCTGCTTCTCAATGTTTTTTCACCACCTTATCCAAATAGTCTTTCACCATGTATTGGTGATGTTCCGGGGTTATATTTTTCTTCAGGATCTCTTCGGCCATCTGTACGGAAAGCTGGACAGCCTCTAACCTTAATTCACTGACTGCCGCCTTGAATTCCTGTTCTATCCTCATCTTCGCATCTTCTTTTAGCTTTTCTGCCGTCTTCCTGGCGTCTTCGATGATCTTTTCCTTTTCAACCAGACCCTGGGCTTTTATCGTTTCAATGATGTTGCTCATTTCACCTGTAGCCTTGTCAAGCCTCACCGAGTACTCCTTGAATTTTCTTTGCGCCTCTTCCTTCTCGGCAATGGCTTCCGCAAGGGCGGTCTTGATATTTTCGCGACGCCCGGCGAAAAACGCCTTGGCCTTTTTTGCGACAGCCCAGTAAAGAAATCCGACCAGTATGGAAAAATTGAACATCCTCCAGCCGAAATCTTTCCACATGGCCTTGGAGTCCCCTTCTTCTCCGCCTCCCGATGCATACGCCGCCGCGGAGATCAGAAGGATGGGCAGGATTGCTAACATGAGAGTGCACAGGGACCGTCTTAAACGATTTTCCGAAAACCACCCGTTCATTGGATACTCCTTCCCAACAGCTTTTCGGCAATGTCTAAAGACATCTTCCGCGATTGATCAGCCAGAATACGCCTGGCTTCGGTGACTTCCTTGTTTATTTCTTTATTAAACTGTTCCATCATTCCGGGAATCTCACCCCTTGCGGCATCGATGATACTTTTTGCCTGGTCGGACCCTTCCTTCAGGATGTCAATTTTCCTGTTCAATGCATCCATCTTTGCCAGGCGAACCTTCTCCTCGTAGGCCGCCATCCTCTCTTCAATCGTCAGATTAATACCCCTGATCTCGTCTTCCGTATCCTGAAACTGTTTTTTCCGTTTGTCCATGATCCCCAAAATCGGTTTGTAGAGGAGCAGGTTCAATATGAAGATCAGGAGAAGGAAATTAATCATCTGAATCAAAATGGTAGAATCAAGACTGACCACTGTCGTACCTCACGTATGAATTTTAATTCAAAAAAACCGAGTGATGGAATAAATTCTCCGCACCCGGTGACTCTCGTTAATGACTTTTATATCCCAGAAAGCTTATCGTTATGATATTGCTAAGGAAAGTTTTCCGTTGTTTCCCGTTACGATCTACGAACACCCAAAAACCTCTAAATATTTATATTCAAAAAATTGCGGCTTTCTAAACATAACTCCGAGCTAATGTCAAGCACTTTTTGGTCAAAATTTTAACCGCCTTATCCGGGTTTCCTGTACAGGTATTATGAATCACTATTGTTTTCGTGTATTTTTTCGAAATTTTCATTACCCATCCGGGAATTTCCTTCAAAGACAGCCCCTTCTTTAATCATAAGACAGGGGGTTTTTATGTTTCCCAGGACACGCCCGGAGGGATATATTTCTATTTTCTGCCTGACTTCGATTTGTCCGTGCACTTCGCCGCTGATCAGGACATGATCTGCTGTTATTGCCGCTTCGACATGAGCACCCTCCCCAACCACAAGGGTTCCTTCACCGAATATCTCACCGTTAAAATCACCGTCAATCCGGACAGATCCCCTGAAAATCAATTTGCCGGTGAATTCGGTTCCCTTACCAAGAAAGGCCTTGACTTCCTCATCTGTTTTTTTATTCGACATCTTCGAGCCTCCCTTTCTCAATATGAAAAAATAAGAGCTTTTCGCAACCGCTCGTTGTGAAGCTAAACAACCCAACGGCAAGGGGGAAACAAGCCCCCCCTTCGCCTGGAAGCCGCGCCCCGAAAGCAGGCATGGTCACACGAATCACGGTTGAAGAATATACCGCCTCATGCTGACATTCATAACAAGCCCGATGGCCGTCATCAGAACCACCATGGAAGATCCTCCGTAACTGAACAACGGCAGGGGTATACCCACAACGGGTAAAAGTCCCAGAACCATCCCGATATTTATAAACACCTCCCAGAAGAGAAGCATGGTGACTCCGAAAGATATCAACATGCCGATGGAGTCTCTCGACTGTAAGGCGGTTTTCAGACACCACATGATCAGGGTTAAAAACAGAATCATCAGGACGAGCGCCCCCAGGAATCCCCACTCTTCTGCAAAGACGGAAAAAACGAAGTCCGTCTGCTGGACCGGAAGAAATTTCAACTGCGTCTGGGTTCCCTTCATGTATCCCTTGCCGAAAATGCCCCCTGAACCGATAGCGATGATGGATTGTATGATGTGATATCCGGTGCCGAGCGGGTCTCGTTCCGGATCAAATAACGTCAGAATTCTTTCTTTCTGGTATTCTTTTAAGAAAAACCAGCCGACAGGGGCCACAATGATCGTCGAAATAGCCGCCGCAAGGAAGGACCTCCATTTTACACCGACAAACAGGGTGATGGAAAGGAAAAGGATGAGAAGAATCAGGGCGGTTCCGAGATCGGGTTGTTTGATAATGAATAAAAAAGGTAACAGTACAATCAGGAAGGGAAGGGATAGCTCTCGTAATGTGTAAGTTTTGTCCAGGGTGTTGTTGTCGAAATATCTTGCCAGGGCGAGAATCATAGACAATTTTACCAGCTCTGAAGGCTGGAGGGAAAATCCTCCGATCACAATCCATCTTTGAGATCCATGGGTTGCATATCCATAGAGGTAAACCATGAGAAGAAGAATAATGGAGACGGCGTAAATAATGTAGGCAAATCGAGAAATGAATCGATAATCGATACAAATGATGATTCCCATGCAAAAAAGTCCCATGATGATCCATTGGGCCTGTTTTATGTAAAGGGTGTCCTGCTTGAAATCGCCTATGGTGTATCCGGCGCTGTATATATTTATCAGACTGATGAAACTGATGGCGAGAACCAGCAAAAGAAGTGTCCAGTCAAAATTGAAAAATAATCGGCGGTCAAATTTCATATTCCAGGTCTCAATTAC
>JBAWYD010000059.1:0-15953 GCA_037143735.1 Deltaproteobacteria bacterium | reverse complement strand
TTGACACAAAATTTTGGAAATATCATGAAGCAGGCGAAGAAGATTCAGGAAAAAATGGCGCAAATGCAGGCGGAGCTGGAAACGAAGACGGTGGAAGCTTCAGCGGGAGGGGGCATGGTCGCTGTTGTTGTGAACGGGAAATTTGAAATCCTGTCGTTGAAGATCGACAAGGAAGTTGTCAATCCGGATGATGTGGACATGCTGCAGGATCTGATCGTAGCGGCGGTGAATGAAGGCGTTCGGAAGGCCCAGGAAATGACTGCGGCGGAAATGTCGAAGATTACCGGCGGCTTTAACATTCCCGGCCTGATGTGAGGGTTTTTCGTGATGACAGGTTATGCCCTTCCAATAAAGCGCCTGATAAAGGAACTCGGTAAATTTCCGGGCATCGGCGAGAAAACGGCGACCAGACTGGCCACGTTTATCCTTCGAGCGTCTGAAGAAGATGCGAGAAGGCTTGCGGAATCTATTCTTGAGGTGAAGCAGAAGATCCGGCTCTGCTCCGTATGTTTCAATCTGACAGAGGGGGATATTTGCGACATATGTGAGGATAGATCGAGAGACAGGGAGGTCATCTGTGTCGTTGAAGAACCCGAATCTCTCGTTGCCATAGAGGAAAGCGGGAGTTTCGGCGGCACATACCATGTCCTTCACGGAAGCCTGTCGCCCCTTGACGGTGTCGGGCCTGAACACCTGAGAATTCAGGAGTTCCTGAACAGGGTTGCCCATGACCACATTAAAGAAATTATTGTGGCCACCAACCCGGATGTGCAGGGTGAGGCGACGGCCCTTCTCATCAACAAATCGGTCAGAGGATTGGGTGTCCTGGTGACCCGGATCGCCCTTGGTGTGCCCGTTGGCGGAAATCTGAAATATATGGACCGGATGACACTTAAGAAGTCTCTCGAATTTCGCCGGGGGATTTGAGAGAAATTTTCAAGAGCGTCTTTGCGGGAAACTTTTTTCAAAAAAATGCTTGACAGGGGAGTAATTTTGTAATAGGAAGCCGGACATCGTTTTTAGAGGTTTTTAACATCCTAAACCTTTCTACATCAATCCATTCTGGGAGATTTTCCAATGATAGAAGTGAGATGGCATGGAAGAGGTGGTCAGGGAGCAGTCACATCCGTTGAATTGTTCGCGTTGACCGCCATCGGAGAGGGTAAGTATGCACAGGGGTTTCCAAGCTTCGGTCCTGAGAGACGAGGGGCGCCGGTTGCGGCATTTAACCGGATCGATGATCACCACATAAAGATCAGATCTCAGATTTACAATCCCGACGTGGTGGTTGTCCTTGATGAGAGTCTCATGGCCATGGTCAACGTGGTCGACGGGCTGAAACCGGAAGGCGTACTCATTGTTAACACGGCAAAGTCAATCAAAGAAATTGCGGAGCTGACGAAATTCAAGGGGAAGATCGCCACGGTCGATGCGTCGTCCATTGCATGGAAGGAACTTGGCGTTCCGATTACGAACACGACCATGCTTGGGGCGCTGATCAAGTGCACGAAAGCGGTTAAGCTTGAGTCAGTGAAAGGTCCGGTGGATCACAGGTTCGGCAGGATTGCCAACAAGAACCTGGCGGCCATGAAACGGGCATATGACGAAGTCAAGACAAATTAAACCAAGATGTGAACGAGTGTTGAGGTATCATAATGACTGAAAAAAAGTGGCCAGAAACCTGGCAAAATGTAAATCCGGGGCTCATGATATTCAAACCTGCAAGCTCGCGGTCATATTTGACCGGAGGTTGGAGGGCACAGAAGCCTGTCTATGATAATACGAAATGCATCAAGTGCGGTGTCTGCTATTTGTTCTGTCCTGAAGCGTGCATCACGGAAGACGCGGAAGGGTTCTTTACGGCAGATCTGAATTACTGCAAGGGCTGCGGCATTTGTTACCACGAATGCTGGCCCCGTGCCATAAAGATGGTAGAGGATTGAGGAGGGATAGGTCATGTCAAAAAGAATTGGAATGGAAATAGCTATGGCCGCTGCGGAAGCGGTCGCGTTGTGCAGACCCGATGTGATTGCGGCTTATCCCATCACCCCCAACACGCATATTCCCGAACACCTTGCCGAGATCGTTGCCGACGGGCATCTTGATTGCGAATATATCGCAGTGGAATCCGAGCATTCGGCGCTGAGCGCCTGTACGGGTGCATCGGCGGCGGGCGCCCGTGTCTTCACGGCGACAAGTTCCCAGGGGCTGCTGTATATGTATGAAATCGTTCCGATCGTGCCTTCCATGAGGCTTCCTGTGATCATGTGCCTTGGCAACAGGGCCATATCGGGGCCGATCAATATCTGGAACGATCACAGCGACTATATGTGCGTGAGGGATCTGGGCTGGATCTCCATGTTTGCGTCGAACGGCCAGGAAACCATCGATATGTGTATCCAGGCCTTTAAGATCGGCGAGCACGCAGATGTCATGCTGCCGGTTCTTGTCAATCTGGACGGCTTCCAGCTGACCCACGTGGTGGAGGCGATGATGATGCCGGATCAGGAGGAAGTGGACAAGTTCCTTCCGCCGCGTAAACCCTTTGCCGCCATCCATCCGGACAATGTGGTTTCCATGGGAACCCTGGGGCTTCCGGATATCTATAACGAGGCGAAAAAGGCCAATGACGAGGCGCTCATCAACTCCAAAAAGGTCATCCTCGAAGTCTGGAAAGAATGGGAGAAAATGTTCGGCCGAAAGTATGAACCCATCATGTCCTACAAGGCGAAAGATGCCGATGTTGTCATGCTGACCATGGGTTCCATGGGTGAAACAGCGCAGGTCGCCATCGATGAGTTGCGGAAAGAAGGGTTCAAGGCCGGCCTGTTAGACCTGAAGCTTTACAGACCCTTCCCCGCGGATGAATTGAAAAAGGCATTGAAAGGGGTCAAGAATCTGATCGTGATAGACCGGGCAGTCATGTCTGGCGGTGCGGCAGCGCCTGTCTGTGCCGAGGTAAAATCCGTCATGTACGACGATCCCAACCGGCCGGTGATTACAAACGACATCATCGGTCTCGGCGGTCGAGATGTGCGGGTCGAGGACTTTAAGAAAATCTTCAAGAAGGCAGCCGCGGCTAAACCCGAAAGAGCATATGAAATTTATGGAGTGAGGGGATAATCATGAAGGGTATTATAGAAAATTTCGATTTGTTTGCCCCAAAGCTGGTTGATAAAGAGGAATATTACAGTTCCGGACATCGCGCCTGTCAGGGCTGCGGTGAGGCGCTGGCAATCCGCCTGATGGCCAAGGCTTTGGGTAAAGATACGGTGGTCACCAATGCGACGGGATGTATGGAGGTTACGGCTACCCCCTATCCGACGACTGCGTGGAAGCTTCCGTGGGTGCACGTGGCGTTTCCCAATTCCGCGTCCGTGGGAGCGGGCGTTGAGTCTGCCTTGAAAGTTCTCCGGAGAAAAGGAAAGATCGCCGACAGGGATGTCAAGGTGGTTTCCATCGGAGGCGACGGAGGATCCTTTGACATTGGCTTCCAGGCCATTTCGGGCGCCATGGAGCGGGGTCACAACATGATCTATATCGTGTACGACAATGAAGCCTACATGAACACGGGCATTCAGCGTTCCGGCGGCACACCCTTCGGCGCCTCGACGACGACGAGACCTGCGGGCAAGGAAAGCGTCGGGAACACGACGTGGAAGAAGAATATGGCCGAAATCATGGTGGCCCACAGAGTGCCCTATGTGGCCACGGCATGTCACAGTTATCCTTTTGACTTTATGAACAAGGTCAAAAAGGCGAGAAAAGTGAACGGCCCTGCCTTTATTCACTGTCTGGCCGTCTGCCCGACAGGATGGCGGTGTCCGTCGGATGTATGCATCAAGATGGGGCGTTTGGCTGTGGAGACCGGCGTATTCCCCCTGTACGAGGTGGAAGACGGGAAATACAAAATGACCATCGAGATGCCCAAAAAGCTCCGGCCCATTGAAGATTATCTGAAGCCTCAGGGACGGTTCAGGCATTTAAAGCCCGCTGAAATTGAGATTTTCAAGGGAATGGCGATGCTTGAATACAATAAAGTGTTGGAGAGGATTAAGCATTCAAAATCCTGGTCAGAGATGATGAAAAGCTAAGGTGTTAATTATACGGGATAAGGTGATTGAAGCATGAAGACAATGAAGACCATAGAAAAAACGGTTAAAGACATCATCAAGAAATACGATGGCGATAAGACGGCTATGATCGCCATCCTCCAGGATGTCCAGGAAGAATTGAGATACTTGCCAAAAGAAGCTCTGACCTCAATCAGTAAAAAGATGGAGGTGCCCCTCACCAGGATTTATGAGATTGCAACATTTTACAACGCATTCAGCCTTAAACCTCGGGGCAAGTACCTGGTTGAAGTATGCGCCGGTACGGCATGCCACGTTCAGGGTGCATCCAATCTGATGGACAGGATGGAGCGGGATCTGGGTGTTGATTGCGGCGAAACGACGGAGGATAAGATGTTTACCCTTGAAGAGGTCAGATGTCTCGGATGTTGCAGTCTGGCCCCTGTCGTACGGATAGGCGCTGATGTTCATCCTCACTTAACTCAGGACGAACTTCCGAAGATCATGAGAAATTACAAATAATAGGGGTGGTAAAGTGAGTAAGATCAATACGCTTGAAGATTTGAACAAGGCAAAGAAGAGAGGGCTGGAAGCGATCATCCCGTCAAAGACGAAAATCATGGTGGGGATGGGGACGAGCGGAATTGCCTCGGGGGCGCAGCAGGTGTATGATGCCCTGGCGGGAGAAATAAAGAAACGGAAGCTGGACATTATCCTGAGTAAAACAGGAGCCATGGGGATGGATTGCATAGAGCCCCTGATCGATGTCATGCAGCCGAACAAACCGCGTCTGGCATACAGCAAGATGACCGCCAAAAAGGTACCGGAAGTCCTTGACCAGATTGTCAAAGGCGCTGTTGACGGTGTCAAACCCGCCTACAGAATGGATGAAGAGGATTTCATCTGTCTGGATGAGAAGAAACCTTATGTAAAGGGTCCTGTATCGAAAGACCAGAAAGATATTCCGGCCATAGGAAGTGTAAATTTCTATAAGAAACAGCTGAAACTGGCAACCCGAAACTGCGGGATGATCAATTTTGAGAGTATCGATGAATACATCGCAAAGGGTGGTTACTTCAGCCTTTATAAGGCCCTTACTAAGATGAAGCCGGAGCAGATCATCGAAGAGGTGAAAGCGTCGGGACTGAGGGGCCGCGGCGGCGGAGGATTCCCCGCCGGTGTAAAGTGGGAGACCTGCCGGCGAGCCCATGGCGACATCAAGTATGTCATCTGCAATGGTGATGAGGGCGACCCTGGCGCGTACATGGACAGAAGCGTCATGGAAGGCGATCCCCACAGCGTCATCGAGGGAATGATCATTGGCGCTTATGCAATCGGCGCAAGTCAGGGATTTATCTATGTCAGAAATGAGTATCCCCTGGCAGTAGCCAATCTGCAGCGGGCAATCGGTCAGGCACGGGAGTGCGGTTTCATCGGCAAGAATATTTTCGGGTCAGGCTTTGACTTCGATCTGAAAATCGGCAAGGGCGCTGGCGCATTCGTTTGCGGGGAGTCGACGGCCCTGATGACATCACTCGAAGGCAAAGCGGGAGAACCGAGAGCAAAATATATCCACACCGTTGAACACGGACTGTGGGACAGACCCTCCAATCTGAATAACGTGGAAACCTGGGCGAATGTGCCGGCGATTATCAGCAGGGGGGCAAAATGGTTCACCAGTATCGGTTGTAAGAACAATTCGGGAACGAAGGTCTTTTGCCTCGTGGGGAAGATCAACAATATCGGAATGGTCGAGGTTCCCATGGGGATGCCGCTGAAGGATATTATCTATGAGATCGGCGGTGGAATTCCCGGCGGCAAGAAATTTAAGGCCGTTCAGACCGGCGGTCCGTCCGGTGGATGCCTGCCCATCGATCTGATCAATATATCGGTTGATTTTGACGCCTTGTGGGAAGCGGGCTCCATGATGGGTTCCGGCGGTATGATTGTCATGGATGAAACAACCTGTATGGTCGATATCGCCAGATACTTCATTGACTTTCTCGAATTCGAATCCTGCGGTAAGTGTGTTCCCTGCCGCGAAGGGGTTCAGAGGATGAATGAAATCCTGAATGATATCTGTGCCGGAAAAGGAAAAGAAGGAGATATCGAGCTTCTGGAATCCATGTCTCAGGGACTTGTCGATGGGGCTTTGTGCGCCCTGGGCAGCACGGCTGCCAATCCGATCCTGAGCACCCTCAAGTATTTCCGGAATGAGTATGTCGCTCATGTCCGGGACAAGAAGTGCCCTGCCGGTGTCTGCAAGGCCCTGATCCGTTTCAGTGTCAGTGAGGAGAAATGTACGGGATGCGGCGTCTGCCTCAAGAAGTGTCCTACTGAGTGCATAAGCGGTGAAAAGAAAAAGACACACGTGATTGATCAAACGAAATGTATCAAGTGCGGTGTGTGTAAAGAAAGCTGTAAATTTGACGCAATAATCGTAGAATGAAGGTAGGAGACATGGTAAACTTTATCATAGATGGGAAGAAGGTTGAGGCTGAAGAAGGTAAAACAGTACTTCAGGTTGCTCGTGCAAATAACATAGGGATTCCAACCCTGTGCTGTCATGAATCAGTTGCTCCGACGGGATCTTGCCGCCTTTGCGTGGTTGAAGTGAAGAAGGGCAAGCGAACGAGGATCGTGACGTCATGCCTGTATCCTGTAGATGAAGGTATCGTTGTTGATACAAAGTCGGAAAGGGTGAAGAATGTCCGAAAACTGGTGATGCAGCTCCTCATGGCGCGGTGTCCCGAGTCGGATGTGCTCAAGGACATGGCCAAAGAGATGGGCATTGAACCACAACCGGCCTTTCATCCGGAGACGGATAAGGGTAAGTGCGTTCTGTGCCGTTTGTGCGTGAAGGCCTGTGAAGATGTGGTGGGTGTGAGCGCCATCGGTCTGATTGCAAGGGGGAAGAAGAAAGCCGTTGGCACCCCGTTCAGTGAAGACTCAATGGTTTGTATCGGCTGCGGGGCATGCGCGTATATATGCCCGACGGAACACATCGTCATGGAGTCTTTTGGTACGAAACGGAAGATCTGGGGGCGCACATTCAAAATGCAGGCCTGTGACAAGTGCGGCAGGTATTTTGCCCCGGTCGATCAGCTGAAGTTCATCAGTCAGAAGACGGGAACTACGATGAGTGACCTTGTAACGTGTATAAGTTGCAAGTAACAGTCGGTGTCGTTCTCTAAAAACGATTGGCAGACGGTACGCCGAAATAAGTATCTGTCCGTAGTCGTTAGGCAGTAGCTGACTGCTGAAAACATAAGTGCAGGAAAAAACGAAACCCCCCGTGAACGTATCGTTCGCAGGGGGTTTTTTATTTTATTTCTCTTTGACACCTCTTGTTATTTTTCTTATATTAAAGTCGCTCTTTGCATCTGCATCATCAGATTGAAAAGAAAGGAGGATTGATCATGTTTGAAAGCGTAGAAAAGCCCGAAGACCTGGGTCATGAGGATTTGGCCAGACTTATACTGGATATGTTTCACCGCACCATGGTGCATCACACCCTCTGGTTCTCTCAGGTTGAATATCAGATGGGCATGAAAAAGGCGTTTAATGTTTTGCGGGAGGCATGGAAGAACAGTTATGCCATTCAGATGAACAGGCTGGCTGGGGCTCTCGGTTTTGAGATGAAAGAGGGTGTGCCGAAGTCTCTGATGGACATGCCCAGGGAGAATCTTTACAATCTGATGGATGAAATAAGCAAAAATTGGCTTGTCGGAGATGGCACATGGTTTCAGGCCGTTGAAAGTCAATACGGGATATGGGATGCCAAAAGATGTAATGATTCCTGCTGGACGCGTTTTTCTCCTTTTGAGGCGTGGTCAATCAAGCAGTTTCTGAATATGCCGGACGAGGCGGGGCTTGAAGGATTGAAGAAAGCATTGCAATTTCGAATGTATGCCAGAATAAATGTCCAGTCCGTCATAGTTGAAAAGCCGGAGAGTATCATTTTTCAGATGAATGACTGCCGGGTTCAGGCTGCGAGAAAACGCCGGGGCCTTGAAGATTACCCATGTAAATCCGCTGGACTTGTGGAGTACACTTCTTTTGCGGAGACCATTGACGGGAGGATAAAAACAACGTGCATCGGCTGTCCTCCGGATCAACACCCCGAGGAATGGTTTTGCGCCTGGCGCTTTGAGATTATTTAGAAAAAATCAGGCAGCTTTATTCCTGAAGACGGCTCCTCTGGCCGCTGATCATAGTATTCTTTGCGGAGAGATGCATTCGTCTTGACACATCGGCGCATTTTTTCTATACTCGTCTCAGTCTCTACGGGTCATATTCCCCGCAGCTTGCTGCGGGGTGGTTCATTTTTACGGTCGTCTGCGTATTTATGGAATGTATTCCATGACACTCAAAAAAATAACGTTATGCCTGTGTTTTTTAGCTCTCTCTTTTGCTTTTCAGGCGGAACTGCTTGCCGCTTCCTCGGTTAAGCTTAAGGCGAAGTCCGCCATCCTGGTAAATGCATCAACCGGTAAAATCCTTTATGCCAAAAATGCGGACAAGCCCATGCAACCGGCATCCCTGACCAAAATTCTCACCCTTTATCTGGTGCATGAAGCCATCAATGAAGGGAAAATTTATCCCTCAGACGGCGTTAAAATCAGCACAGATGCCTATTTTACAGGCGGATCAAGCATGTATCTCGAAGACGGCGCTGAGGTTGAACTGGAGGAGTTGATCAAGGGGGTCGCTGTGGCCTCTGCCAATGACGCGTCTGTCGCCATTGCCGAGTATCTTGGAGGCGATGTCGGGTCATTTGTGAAAAAGATGAATGCAAAGGCGCATAAACTTGGCATGAGTCGGAGCTATTTTAAGAATCCGAACGGCCTTCCTGCAAAGGGACAGGTATCTACGGCTCGAGATATTGCTAAGCTTGCACAAGCCTATATCCGTGATTTTCCAGAGTCATTGAGTCTCCATGCCATGCAATCTTTTACGTACCGCAACATCACCCAGACGAACCATAATGTACTCCTGAAACATTATCCCGATGTTGATGGATTGAAGACCGGCTTTGTAAGGGCTGCAGGATTTCACCTGATTGTCACAGCCAGGAGAGACGGTACGCGTCTGATTGCCGTGGTTATGGGCGAGACGAACCCCGTAATAAGGGCACAGGAAGCGGCAAAACTCCTGGATATAGGTTTCAGAATGACGAAGGCGGGAGAAAGGGCATCCCGCGCGTCTTATAAGTGCGCTTAGGGAAGCTGCCTGCCCGTATGAATAGAATAATCCCGATGCGAACCCCTTCAAAGGAAGAATGCTTTAAGCTGATGTGGGAAACGGGGATGCTCCCGAATATCGTTGCCCATTCCCTCCGAGTATGCCTCGTAGCCACCTTTCTTGCGAATCATCTGGAAGAACACGGGATAGACCTTGACGGTGACCTTGTGCAGACGTCGGCCCTTCTCCATGACATAACAAAGACCCGCAGCCTGACAACGGGGGAATTTCATGCCCTCACGGGGGCGGAATTCATAGGACGCATAGGCTATCCCGATGTGGCCTACATCGTCGGTCATCACGTCATCCTGGATGAAAATAATGTGTCGGATAAACCACTCTGCGAAGCTGAGATTGTGAACTATGCAGACAAACGGGTCCTCCATGACAGGGTGGTTTCTTTGCAGGAGCGTATGGATTACATCCTTGATAAATATGCGAAACATCCGGGAGATAGAGAACGTATTGCCAGGAACTGGCTGAGAGCAAAAGATTTGGAAAGAAAGGTGTTTGGTTTTTTACCGTTTTCTCCTGATGACCTTAACGGCCTGTCGGGATCGGATAATCTGTCTGCAGCGATAACGGAGTATCGGGTCTTCTGTTCCCGGTTTCTCGTTCAAGCGTCCCATGCATCGATTTCATTTGACGAAATCCCCTCAATAAGGGTAAATTCACCAAAATAATTTGCCTTTCCAATATTTTAACGTTAACTTAATATTCCGGCAAGGAAAATATTTATTTCAATGCGGGGCGTACGGAATGCGCACCCGGTCAGGAGGTAGGGTATGAAGGAAAAAGAGATGGATTATTTCGTTGCCCTGTATGATGTAGCCAGGGTCATCAACGCCTCTCTCGAACCGTCAAGGGTTATGGAGGAGATCGTGCAATGTGTTGCAAAGGCCATGCATGTAAAGGCCTGCAGTATCAGGCTCCTGGATTCACGGGAAAAGAAGCTTGTGTTGGGCGCCGCTTATGGGCTTTCTGAAGGTTATATTCATAAAGGCCCCATTTTGATTGAGGAAAGTGGTTTGGACCGGAAGGCCCTTCAGGGGAAAACAACCTGGTTAAACGATGCCCAGACGAACAAGGATTTTCAGTATGGGGCCAAGGCCAAGGCAGAAGGCATAAGGTCAGTGCTCGTTGTCCCTCTGCTGTTAGAGAAAAAGGCCGTCGGCGTTCTCCGGGTGTATGCGGACAGGGTTCGTGAGTTTAAAGATCGCGAAATCAAGTTTCTTGAAGCCGTTGCAAACCTGAGTGCCATTGCTCTTGATAATGCCCGGCTACACACGACGCTGCAAACCAGCTGTGACCTTATGACGGCCCATAAATACCGTATAGACGACAACTGAGAGGAGGAGACGATGATTCGCCTTGGCATTAATGGCTTTGGAAGAATTGGGAGGCAGGTTCTTAAAGCCGTCCTGAAAAGATATCCCGAAACGCTGGCTGTCGTTGCGGTCAATGACCTCTTCGACGTGGAAACCAACGCCCACCTCTTCAAATATGATACAAGTTATGGTCGCTATTCCGGGGAGGTTGAAGTCAAGAAAGGCGGTTTTTTTATTGACGGCAAGTTGATCAAGAATTTCTCATTCCGTGATCCCGCATCCATTCCCTGGGATGATGAAGGGGTGGACATTGTCATTGAAAGCACCGGTCTTTTTGTTTCCGGCCCCAAGGCTTCCGCCCATCTTGAAGCCGGCGCAAAAAAGGTCATAATCTCAGCCCCCGCCAAGGAAGAGGATCTGACAGTGGTCATGGGGGTTAATCATAAGGACTATAAACCGGAGAAACACCACATTGTATCCAATGCTTCCTGTACCACCAATTGTCTGGCCCCCCCCGTCATGGTCATTCACAAGGCATTTGGAATTGAAAAGGGGATGATGACCACCATTCATTCCTATACCAACGATCAGCGTATTTTAGATCTGCCTCACAAGGATCTGCGAAGGGCCCGTGCGGCGGGGCAGAATATTATTCCGACGACGACCGGCGCGGCAAAGGCGCTGTCCCTGGTGATTCCCGATCTTGCTGGTCGCTTTGACGGTTATTCACTCCGTGTCCCCACGCCAACGGTTTCTATCGTCGATTTTGTGGCTGAACTTCGTACAAAAACGACGACGGATGAATTGCGGAACGTTCTCAAAATTTCGGCACGAAAACAATTGAAGGGGATCATGGCCTGCGAGGAATCCCCTCTGGTATCCATGGACTTCAAGGGGGATGACCATTCTTCCATCATCGATGTCGAATTCACCCAGGTCTTGCGGGACAACATGGCCAAAGTAGTGTCGTGGTACGACAACGAATGGGGTTACTCCTGTCGCGTTGCCGATCTGGCCGATTACATGGCGCAAAGAGGTCTTTAGGCAAGGCATGAAGCGTATTCAAATTCTGGTCATTGATGATGATGCCGTTGCCTGTGAGTTTCTCCAGGAGGCCCTTTCGCGGGAAGGATATGCAGTGGATGCCTTCACATCCGGGAAAGAGGCCCTTAAAAAAGACCTGTCTCGATATGACCTCCTCATGTCCGACATCCGGATGCCTGAAATTGACGGCCTCCAGTTTCTGAGACATGTCCGCGAGAAATGGCCGGAATTGCCGGTTATCCTGATGACGGCGTACGGGTCTCTGGAAACGACCATGGAAGCCCTGCGCCTCGGTGCATGGGACTACATCAGCAAACCATTTTCACCTGAAGCCATACGAGCCATGGTGCAGAAGGTTCTGGAGGTCAGGGAGCTCCGTCAGCGCCGTATGCACGGTCAACCAAAACTCATTGGAGAACCTCAATTCATCGGATCATCCGCGACGATGGTTGGGTTTTATAAGCAACTTGCCCGGGTGGCCGATTCACCGGCCAGCGTATTGATCGAAGGAGAAAGCGGGACGGGAAAAGAACTGGCAGCGAGATCACTCCATCAGTTGAGTGCGAGGCGTGACAAACCGTTCCGGCCCGTCCACTGCGGCGCCATTCCCGATACCCTCCTTGAATCGGAACTTTTCGGATACGAGAGGGGCGCCTTTACAGGGGCCGATCACATCCATGAAGGGATTATCGAGGCCTCTGAGGGAGGCACCGTATTTTTGGATGAAATCACGGAGATGTCCACGGCGCTTCAGGGAAAGCTGCTGCGCTTCATGCAGGATGGAGAGGTTCGAAGACTTGGTGGTAATAAGGTCCGTCACGTCGCTGTCCGGGTAGTTGCGGCGGCCAACAGGAATATTGATGAAGAAGTGGGGAAAGGAAATTTCCGGTCCGACCTTCTGTACAGATTTGTCGTGCGTTTGCGCATGCCGCCCCTGCGTGAACATAAGGAAGACATGGCCCAGCTGGTTGAGTCTCTCCTGAAAAAACTCGGTTATCCCTCTGTCCGGGTTTCTGATGAGGCAATGGAACTTTTCATGGCATATGACTGGCCAGGGAATGTCCGCGAGTTGCAGAATGTCATGGAGCAGACTTTGCTTCTGTCTCCTTTTGTCGTTATTCTTCCGGAGCATCTTCCGGAAAGATTTCGCCTGAAGAAAGACGCGTTTCTTCCCCTTTTGCCCCCCCTGGAAGAAGCTGAGCGGAAACAGATCATCCAGACCCTGCAGACAACTTCCTGGAATCAAAGTCAGGCGGCCCAGTTGCTGGGTATTGATCGTAAGACACTCAGAACCAAAATCCAGCGTTACGGGCTGCTCAAAGAAGAGTTGCCGTGAAGATTTTCCATTGCGGAACCGGTGTCAACGACGGGAAAGTATAGAATGATTTGAGTGCCTTCATGGGGGTGGCTTTTGATCTCGATCCGGCCACCGTGGATCTTGACGATATCCTGTACAATGGCAAGTCCCAAACCCCGCAGTCCTTCATCGGTATGGGTGCTGAAGAATGGTTCACAGACTCTCTGCATCAGTTCAGGGGGAATACCGGGGCCGTTATCCTGAACGGTGATCGCGATGGTATGATTCTGTGGTACGCCGGAGGCGGCTACGGTGATGTTACCACCGTCAGGCATTGCCTCGAGGGCATTCTGGATCAGATTAAAAAGGGCGGTCTGAACCCGGTAGCGGTCCACATAAAGAAGCGGTGTGTTCTCATCCACATGGACCATGAGTTGAATGCCTGACTTCTGCAGCAGCGGTTCAACAAGGGTTAACGTTTCATTCAGCAATTCAGAAACCGACGTGGCCTCAAAGTGAGGTTCCGGCAGCCGTGTGGCACGGCGGACATTCTGAATAACCGTGTTGAGCCGTTGTGTTTGCTGGACAATGAGCTCAAGTTTCCGGCTCGCGTCCGGCGGCCATTGATCATGCTCCAGCAGGAGTTTGGCAAGGCCGGCAATGGAATGAAGGGGCGTTCCCAGATCATGAGCGAGGTTGGCTGTCAGGTATCCCAGCGCAGTGAGTTGCTGAAGCTGGTTGACCTGTTGCTGAAGCTGGATGACC
Organism: Deltaproteobacteria bacterium; assembly: GCA_037143735.1. Classification (GTDB taxonomy): domain Bacteria; phylum Desulfobacterota; class Syntrophia; order Syntrophales; family UBA2185; genus JAPLJQ01. Next base: position 2,202 of record JBAWYD010000059.1, on the reverse strand, counting down.
TTATGGGTGGCTTCCTGCACCCGGTCTTCGAGGTGACGGTGCAGTTCGAGATTCCTGGCCATGACGCGCTCAATTTCATCGGCCATTAAATTGAAGTGGTCTGCCAGTTGACCCCATTCATCGAGCCGGGAAATGGGAATCCGCCTGATATATTGCCCCCGCTGAAATTCGTCTATGGTATTGATGATAATTTTCAGGGGCCGTCCGATAATCCACCGGTAACTCAAAGATAAAAAAAGTAAAATGGCAAGCAGGAGCCCGGTACTGCTGAAGATGAGCAGTCGCTTCGCACTGGCCAATATTTCAAGTCTGGACTGGGAGAAGACGATCACGCCGATAAACGTCTGGGAGTCCCTTTCTGATAAGAAGGGGTACAGCAGACCTAATGCGGGACTTCCATCGATGTTTAATTCAATGGATTGCACCTTGGTTTTTTCCGCAGCGGAACTGATTAAATTTTCCGGCCATTCATAGGCTACCCTGCCGGCGCCGACAATATATTCAATATAGCCATTTTCAATGGAAAAGATGTCTATCCGGGCAAGTCTGATATCCGTCTGGACATGGCCTTCCAGTGTCTCGTCCAGGGCCGATAAGCCCTTCCGGCTCGGAAAATGCTGGTAGTATGTGCTGACCGTTTCCGCGAGGTCATAGAGCCTGCTAACCTGTTGCTCAACGAGAATCCTGTTTAACGCTTTTATCTGAATAAAACCCCAGATCGCCATCGTTACGGCAAGTCCGAAGACCGTCAAGACCATCAGGCGCGTTCGAACGGTCGTAGGGTATCCTTTTTTAATAATCCTGTTGATGACGTCTCGTGCTGTTGACAATACACCCCCCATAGGTACCGATGACACTCCGCCTTCTCATAACAAAAAAAATGAAAATACTCAATATTCCTTGGCAACTAAAAAAAAGGGCACAGAGATTACATCTCCATGCCCTTGACCGGGAGCACATCCCGCATGCCCTGCCCTGTGGACAGAGTGCGGTTGGGACTCTTATTTTTTTGAAGGTGCGGCTTCAATGGGAGCAGGCTTTATTTCCTTAGGGGGAATGGCTTTCTTTATAATCCTTTTCACGACAACAGGAGCCACCTTCATGGCAATATTTTTGCCTTCTTTTTTGACATAGCTGACTTTTACTTTATCTCCGACCTTGATGTTTGCAGCGGGTTTGTCAAGAGCGAATTCCATGGCTTCCACGCTGCCCTTTACGGTGCGTTCAACCATGATCGTGGTATCGGTTATTTCCTTGACGATTCCCGTAAAGCTGACTCTCGTTTCCTTGCGTGTCTTAATAGGTGCGGCTTTAGCCGGGTGTGTGTTGTAAGGAACGACGGAGGGCTTATCCGTGGCAAAGGCCAGTGCGCAGAAAGCGAATGCCAATCCCACAACGATCAACGTAAAACGTCTCATCCTGAATAATCTCCCTGTTCTATCGGTAATTTTAAGATCTGTACTTTTAAGTATTTTTCTCCCCGGGAATGCTGTTTGTTGTAAATTAAAACACTTCCTCGTGCAATCTGCATACCATGAGGAAGCTAATCTGGTTTCATCAATTAAATATTAAAAATTACATACATTTTACTCAAAGTCACCGTTATGGATAAAGCGGGTATCGGCTATGAGTGGAGAATTAAACCCCAGGCGATGAGGAATATTTCATCAATATCACCGATAAGAGTCATGTCTCATGCAAAAGATTGGTTAAGGTTTTTTCATCAACATCCGAATTGCAGAAGGCATCATATCAATCACGACGGGTAAACGGCCCGGCTGCTCTCCATCGACATCGAGAAGCACGGGCTCGCTGGAAAAAGCCTCTACCTTCTTGCCTGTCAGAAAGGATACTTCCGTTATTTCGTGGATTCTGCCGTTGTACAGTTTTGGAAGATGGCGGAATACCCCGGCCAGGCTCAAGTCTCCAATCACGGTGATGTGAAACAGGCCGTCATTGATGAGCGCCTCCGGGGCGACCCTCATGCCTCCGCCATGAAATTGCCCATTGGCCACCGCAACGTTCCAGATTGTAACTTCCCGATCGTAACGTTCATCCACCTTGAGGCGGATGCTCTTTTTCCCGTAGTGAAGCAGGGTCATCAGCGTTCCCCAGATGAAGGAAACGAAAGGACCGAAGGCTTTGGAGGTTCTGTTGACACGCTCTACGACCTCTCCGCCAAGACCGAAACTCGTTATATTG
>JBAWYD010000058.1:0-15984 GCA_037143735.1 Deltaproteobacteria bacterium | reverse complement strand
TCGCCTCTTTTTTACGAAAAAATATCTTGACAAGTTCCTCCCCATGCAACATTGTTGCACAGGTGTTTCGTTCGAAACTTTGCGTATTACCACGAAATGTCTATCGATTTTCTGATGAAATTCAGTTGCATCAATTGGGGAACCCAGAGAACAAATGAATGGCGTGAAAAAGTGAAACGTATCGGGAAGCAGCTTTTCTGTGTGGCGTGTCTGGTTATCGTGGCGCTATCGGGTTTACCGGTCGAAGCTGCCGTTACCAGGGCCTTCGTGAGTATCGCACCGCAAAAGTATTTTGTCCAGAAAATCGGGGGCGACCTTGTGAGTGTTTCTGTTCTGGTTCCCGCCAGCGCCGACCCTCACACATACGAACCCAAACCGAAACAGATGGTCGAGTTATCGAAAAGCGCCGTTTATTTTGCCGTGGGTATCGATTTTGAAAAGGCATGGTTGAAGAAAATTGCGGCAACAAATCCGAAGATGCGCATCGTCCACACAGACGATGGGATCGCGAAAATCGCCATAACGGTTCAACATCAAGATAAAGAAAGTCATCACGGACACGCCAAAGCGGGGCGCCGTAACCATGCCGAATCCCTGGACCCTCACGTATGGCTGTCTCCGGCGCTGGTGAAAATTCAGGCCGAACATATCTTAAATGCACTCATTGCGGTTGATCAGAAAAACCAGTTGCGATATAAAGCCAATTATGCCGTCTTTGTGGGAGAGCTCGACGCCCTGGACGTCGAGTTGAAGAATGCGTTTGCCGGGCGTAAGGGCGAACAGTTTATGGTATTCCACCCCTCGTGGGGCTATTTCGCTGAAGCCTACGGGCTTAAACAGATTCCCATTGAAATCGAGGGGAAAGATCCCAAACCGGCTCAGCTCCAGATGCTCATTCGCCACGCCAGGGAGCGCGGTATCCGGGTGGTGTTCGTCCAGCCGCAATTCTCCGCGAAAAACGCCGAGATGGTATCCCGGGAGATCGGCGGACAGGTTATTTACGTCGATCCTATGGCTGTAAACTGGGCCGTGAATCTGCGCGAGGTCGCCCGAAAATTCAGAACCGTCCTCCGATGAGAATAACATTATGGCAGAGTCCATCATAGACGTTCACGATGTGTGGTTTTCCTTCAACGGACAGCCGGTTCTCCGCGAGGTGAACCTGAAAGTGCCGCGGGGGGATTTTCTCGTTGTCATCGGCCCCAACGGCGGAGGGAAAACGACTCTCCTCAAGCTTATGCTGGGATTGATTCACCCCGACCGCGGAACGGTGTGCGTCTTCGGTCAGGCGGCGGGCAAAGCGGCCCACCGCATCGGCTATGTGCCCCAGAACGTCCATATCAACAAGACCTTTCCTGTCTCCGTCCTTGACGTTGTCCTGATGGGCCGTCTCCGGAATGGCAAGGGCTGGTCGCGGCACACCCGACAGGACCGGCTCGCCGCCCAGGCGGCTCTGGAGCAAATGCGGGTGTGGGAGTGCCGGGACCGGAGAATCGGAGACCTCTCCGGCGGGCAGTTACAGCGCGTGTTCATTGCCCGGGCGCTGGTATCGGGGCCGGAAGCGCTGTTCCTGGACGAAGCCATGGCCAGCATCGATGCGCATAGCCGCGGCGAGTTCTACGATGCGCTGAAAGAATTGAACCGAACCGTCACCATCGTGGCGGTAAGCCACGACATGATGATCCTTTCGAGCCACGTGAAATCCGTGGCTTGTGTCAACCTGGAGCTTCATTATCACGACTCCGGCGAAATCACCCAGGAAATTCTGGATATGGCCTACCGCTGCCCGGTGGATCTGGTGGCCCACGGGGTTCCACACCGGGTGTTGTCCCGGCATGAGGACAGGTAAGATGTGGGAAGCGATTCAACTGGAGTTTGTACGAAACGCCCTGACTGCAGGCATCCTGGTGAGCATCGTTTGCGGGGTGATCGGAACCCTGGTTGTCGTGAACCGGATTGTGTTCCTGGCAGGCGGCATCGCTCATGCCGCATACGGCGGGATAGGCCTGGCCTTTTTCATGGGGTGGCCTTACATGGCCGGAACGGTGGGGTTTTCTTTACTTTCCGCCGGCGTTATGGCCGCCGTCACGCTGAAAGCCAGGCATCGGTCGGATGCCATCGTGGGGGTGATATGGGCGGTCGGGATGGCGGTCGGTGTCATACTCCTCGACCTCACCCCGGGCTATAACGTCGATCTGATGAGCTACCTGTTCGGGAGCATCCTGGCAGTGCCTGCTTCCGACCTGTGGCAGATGGGCGCCATGGGAATTATCGTCATCGTCATAGTCACCTATTATTACAACGATTTTCTGGCCATGTCCTATGACGACGAATTTGCCCGCCTGAGAAACATCCCTGTCACATTCCTCTACTGTCTGCTTCTGGGCATGATCGCCATCACGGTGGTGATGATCATTCGCGTGGTAGGACTGATTCTGGTGATTGCCCTTTTGACCATCCCGCCGTTCATCGCTGAAAAATTTACCGGTTCCCTGCGGACGATGATGGTGGCGTCATCGATTTTGAGCTGCCTGTTCACCATCATCGGACTCTGTCTCTCCTACCTTTTGAACCTGACATCGGGAGCAACCATCATCCTTGTAGCCGCCGCGGGCTTCTTCATGGCAGTCCTGTGGGAAAGACTGAAACCCCGACGTCCTGCAGATTCATCTGCCGGCATAATCAACTCCGGATAAAGGAAATACACCATGTGTCAGCACTGCAACTACCCGGAACTGCTCGATGTCATGGGTCTTGACCCGACGCCCAACCGGTTGAGGGTCATGGAAGTGGTCGGAAACAACACGTCTCCCATCGGAGCACAGGATATCTTTACGACGCTAAGCCGGACCGCGGAGATCAACCGGGTCACCGTTTATCGCATCCTGGACCTGCTGGTGGAAAAAGGTCTGGTAGAACGGTTGAGCGGAGGGGGCAGGAGCCTGGTCTACGGCATGGCGCCGAACGAAAATCACCCGGCGCACCCCCATTTCCACTGCAAGAACTGTGGCGTGCTGCAGTGCATGCAACCCGTCAGCCTCAACGTGGACATCAAAGACATTCAGCGTTCTTTTGCAGGCGAGATACGCGGCGTGGAAGTTCTGGTAAGCGGGATCTGCCGGAATTGTCTCCGAACGGAACAGGATCGCCGGACCAAAAGAAAGGAACGGTAACGCGTTGGAGAAAAACCCGGACGAGATACTTTCCGAAGCTGCAACCGGGATGGGCGTTCCCCTGAATGACACGCAGTTGTCTCTGTTTTATACATATTACAGAGAACTTCTTGCCTGGAATCAAAAAATCAATCTCGTCTCCGCAAAATCGTCCCTCGACATTCCCATCAAACATTTCATCGATTCCCTGACGCCTTTACCTCTCGTGCTGAATACATCCGCCAGGCTCCTTGATATTGGCGCAGGAGCCGGATTTCCCGGCATACCCATGAAGATCGCCCTGCCTTCTCTGAAGGTCTTTCTTCTGGAGTCGTCACGAAAAAAAACGTCTTTTCTTAAACACATCATCCGGACCCTCTGTCTTGATGAAACCACCGTGATTCACAACCGGGTCGAACACCTGATGACGGACGACTCGTACAGAAATGGCTTTGACATCGTCATTTCAAGAGCTGCGTTCAAACTTTCCGATCTGCTCAGGATCAGCTCTTTTTTCTTAATGAATAACGGCGTCATCATGGCCATGAAAGGAGGACGTGTCACAGATGAACTGAAAGAGGCGGTTGATATCTGTGAAACCTTCGGGTTAACCTACCTGTCCTGTCATGACATCCGGCTGCCTGTCATCCATGACATGCGAAAAATCGTCCTTTTTAAAAAAGTCCCCACCATGTGACGGGCCAAAATATTCCTTCTAAAAAAACCCATTGTGTGCTAACTTGCACCATTAATTTATCGATGCAGCAAATCGGGGATTGTTCTATTAAATCATGCGTAAAATCATATGTATAGCTAATCAAAAGGGTGGGGTGGGGAAAACCACGACGGCCATCAATCTATCTGCAACGCTGGCGGCGGCAGAAAGAAAAACGCTGCTCATTGATTGCGATTCCCAGGGCAATGCTACAAGCGGTATGGGAATAGACAGAGACACGATCAGCAGGCAAAATTTATATCATGCCTTGATTGGCAAGATCCCCCTTAAAGAGGTGATTTTAAGCACACAGATTCCCCATCTTGATATGGCGCCTGCCAATCAGGATCTGATCGGTATAGAGATTGAGTTCGTTCAACTTGAAGAGAGGGAAAAAAAACTCCGCAGCCTGCTTCATCAGTTAGAAACGGCATATGATTTCATCATTATTGACTGCCCGCCATCGCTCGGGTTTTTAACGGTGAATGCCCTTGTCGCCTCTGATTATGTGATTATCCCGCTCCAGTGTGAATATTTCGCGCTGGAGGGTCTCGGATATTTACTCAACACGGTCAGGCTCATCAAAGCTAAATTGAACCCGACCCTTACCCTCGGAGGCATCCTCCTGACCATGTTTGATTCGAGAAACCTGCTGTCTCACCGGGTCAGCGAGGACGTGAGAAGTCATTTCGGTGCAAAGGTTTTCAACACCGTCATTCCGAGGAATGTAAGGCTGTCTGAAAGTCCGAGTCATGGTCTCCCTATTATTCTGTATGATATCAAATCACGCGGCGCCGTTTCCTACATGGAACTTACACGGGAAATTCTAACCAACGGGAGGATATAAATGCCACAAAAAGGATCTCTCGGCAAAGGGCTCGGGGCCCTCCTTCCCGATTTTATTGACGATATCAGCACGCGGCCTTCTTTTATCCTGTGCGGGATTGAGGAGCTTTCTCCCAACAGGTTTCAATCCCGGAAAGATTTCAATGACAACGAGCAGAAACGTCTTATTGCATCGCTCCGAAAAAACGGTATTATTCAGCCCATCATCGTGAGAAAGTCAGGCCATGGTTACGAAATTATAGCCGGAGAGCGACGCTGGAGGGCTGCTCAGGCAGCGGGCATTAAGGATGTGCCCATCCTCATCCGGGATGTGGAAGACTCGGATGCAGCGGAAATGTCCCTGATTGAAAATATCCAGCGGGCGGACCTGAACTCCCTTGAAGAGGCTGAGGCTTATTCCATGCTCATGGAAAAGTTCGGCATTTCTCAGGAGGAGCTTTCGACCAGGGTTGGAAAGGATCGATCCACCATTGCCAATACCGTCAGATTGCTCAAACTGCCCCAGGAGGCAAAGCAGGCTCTACGTAACAAAACCATTACAGCGGGTCACGCTCGATCCTTACTGGCTCTCGATTCTCCCGGTGAACAGATTCAGTTCCTTCACGCCATTCAAAAAAAGGCCCTCAGCGTGAGAGATACGGAAAGGCTGATACAGAACAGGAAAAAAACGCGGAAAAAAACGGAATTGATCAAAAAGGACACATCCCTCCTTGATCTTGAAAATCTTCTTTCCACGCGACTGTTGACAGCGGTCCATGTCAGTCAGGGAAAGAAATCCGGCAAAATAGAAATTAGATTTAAAACGGCGGAAGAGTTTAATCGGTTGGTTACACTGCTCGCGTCCATCTAACCTTTATCAACAGGTGTTGATAATTCTGTTTACAGGGTATACGGATTTGGAAATTCTCTGGGAAAAAAGTCTTCAAATTATTAGGGAAAAGCTAAGCCAGCAAAACTTTGATACTTGGATCCGGCCTATTAAGATCGTCTCCATGGAGGGAAGCCACATCTACCTGTCCGTACCGAACAAGTTCTTTAAAGACTGGTTATTGGAAAATTACCACACCATCATTAAGGATTCTATAACCTCGCTGGCAGGCAATGATATCGACGTTGACTTTGATGTAGCCCGAGAAGAAGAAAATAACCAGGGTTCTGTTCCCGGACGTGAATACCATCATGATCCCTCTCGAACAAAACATAAACCTTCCCGTTCCAAGAGCCAGCAATCTCTTCATCCTCATTACAGTTTTGAAAGATTTGTCGTCGGGTCATGTAATCAGTTTGCCCATGCTGCGTCTGTGGCGGTTGCGGAACAGCCGGCTAAAAACTATAATCCTCTCTTTATTTATGGAGGCGTCGGCCTCGGTAAAACCCACCTGCTCAATGCCATAGGCCTTTTTACCCATTCCCTATATCCTGACATGAACGTGCTGTACGTATCTGCAGAAGAGTTCATGAACGAGCTGATTAACTCCATCAGGTACGATAAGATGCCTAAATTTCGGGAGAAGTATAGAAAAATTGATTGCCTCCTGATGGACGACATTCAGTTTATCGCCGGGAAGGAGAGAACACAGGAAGAATTTTTTCATACCTTCAATACCTTGCATGACTCCGGAAAACAGATCGTTGTTACAAGCGACCGATTTCCGAAAGATATCCCGAACCTTGAAGGGCGGTTGCGCTCAAGATTCGAGTGGGGCCTCATTGCGGACATCCAACCCCCGGAAATGGAAACAAAGATCGCCATCATCGAAAAAAAAGCTTGTGAAAACAATCTTTCTCTTCCGTCCAATGTTGCTCTCTATGTTGCATCACACGTAGAATCCAATATCAGGGAACTGGAGGGATTCCTCATCAGAATCGGAGCCTATTCTTCACTGACCGGCAGGGAAATTGATCTCAACCTTGCAAAAGAAGTGCTGAAAAAAGTTCTCAAACAAAACGAACAGGAAGAGATCACCATAGATGAAATTATTAAGGCCGTAACAGGCAAGTTAGGTGTAAAAATTTTAGATGTTAAATCGCAAAAGAAAAATAAAAATATAGTTATGGCGAGACAGATTGCCATGTATCTTTCAAGAAAACTGACAACCTCTTCTTTTCCTGATATAGGCGAAAAAATAGGCGGGCGGGATCATTCAACTGTTATTTATGCCAACAACAAGATCGGTAAAGCCGTGGAGGGAGATGTAAAGCTTCAAAAAACGATCAGTGACATCGAGGAGGCCATCAAGAACAAAATTTAATACTTTTCCCTAAGAGGTTATCAACATTTTAATATTGAACTTTTATTTGAAATTACTCGATGAATCGTTTTTTTTATCATTATGAACACCCTCTATTACTAATACTATATTATATATAATAAGAAAAAAATAATCTTATTATAGGTCCTATATAACCATTATTTTTATAACGAACGTGAAACCTAAACAAGGGGGATATGGTGATGGAATTTAAAATTCAAAGAGATACTTTTTTAGAGGGTATTCAAAAGACGCTTGGTATTGTTGAAAAGAAAACCACCATGCCTATTCTGAATAATATTCTTATTAAAGCGGAGGACAACAAAATTAAAATTGTTGCTACGGATAAGGAAATTGTTTTGATTGCCGATTATGAAGCTGAGATTATGGTAAAAGGAGACATCACGCTTTCTGCGAGAAAAATATATGAAATGATAAGAGAAATTCAGGGAGAGGACATTCACTTCCATGCAAATGAACATCACTGGGTAACCATAACATGCCAGAAAGTCATTTATAAGGTTCCGGGTTTGCCGGCGGATGATTTTCCCAGTGTCTTTGATGATTCAGATGAGGTGGAGCTCTTTAAGATAAAGGGAGATGTTCTGAAGGAGTTAATATACAAGACGTCTTTTGCCATGTCGGCGGATGAGATGAGAAAGAACTTGAATGGTGTCTTATTTGAGGCCAGGAAAGAAGGTGAAAGTAACAAGGTCAGGATGGTTGCAACGGATGGGCATCGACTTGCCATGGCGGACGTGGGAATGGAAGGAACGTTTTTAGAGCTTGAGAAGGGGATTATCATACCAAGAAAAGGGTTGAGTGAGATACGAAAACTTATTGAGGCACAATCAGAAGATGTTTTGCTTGGGATTCGTCGAGGGATGTGTATTGTAAAAACGGATGGTACGGTTTTGAAAGTCAGTCTGATTGATGCTGATTATCCGGACTATCGCAGGGTAATGCCTGCAGAAAAAGGAGTTATGGTAAGCTTTGACAGGGATACGGTATTGCATGCGTTAAGAAGAATGAATGTCATATCCAGTGAAAGGTACAGCGGCGTCATCATGACGCTGATGGAAGATAAACTGGTGCTGAACTCAACAAATCCCGACGTAGGAGAAGCGAAAGATGAGATAGAAATTTCTTATCATGAACAGGAAATGACAGTTGGATATAATGTGAAATATCTTCTTGATGCCATCGAGGTGATTGATGAGGAGAGGGTCATCCTGGAGATTGGCCAGGGAATGAAACCGGGGGTCGTAAAACCGGTGGGTAACGATCATTATAAATGCATTATCATGCCCTTAAAAATATAGCGAAAATTTTTATATTTACTGTCATGCCGGACTTGATCCGGAATCAAGTATTATAAGATATTTATGGATTCTCGTTTATAAGGGAACGACTCGGATAAAAAATTTACATCATTTTCAGGAAGTGGAAGGAGTAAGATGACGGATCAGTATAGTGCAGACAGTATAAAGGTGTTGGAAGGCCTTGAGGCTGTTAGGAAAAGGCCTTCCATGTACATAGGCAATACCGGCAAGGAAGGGCTACACCACCTGGTGTATGAGGTGGTTGACAACAGTATCGATGAGGCAGCCGCAGGGTTTTGTGATAATATTGAAGTCAGGATCAGGGCGGACAACAGCGTAATGGTCGATGACAACGGTCGCGGGATTCCCGTGGACATGCACAAGGAAGAGGGTGTTTCTGCTGCCCAGGTTGTTCTTACCAAGCTTCACTCCGGTGCAAAGTTTTCCAACGACAGCTATAAGATATCCGGCGGCCTTCACGGCGTCGGTGTATCCGTCGTCAACGCCCTTTCGTCATACCTTGAACTTGAAGTGAGAAGGGATGAGAAAGTATACAGACAGTTCTACAGCAGAGGCGTGCCCGCAAATGAACTGGAAGTTGTCGGAAAAACGAAAGGTCGGGGAACCAAGATCACCTTCAAGCCCGATCATGAAATATTCGAGGATATTGATTTCAGTTTCGATTTCCTTTCCAACCGCCTCCGGGAACTCGCCTTTCTGAACAAGGGAGTTAAAATTACCCTCACGGACGAGAGGGACGGAGAGAAGAACGAATTCTTCTACAAGGGTGGAATCGTCTCTTTCGTGGAATACATAAACCGCAACAAAGGGATTCTTCATAAAAATCCGATCTATTTCGACGGCGCCAAGGACGATTGCCAGGTGGAAGTCGCCATGCAGTACAACGACACCTACAGCGAGAGCATCTTCTCATTCGCAAACAGCATCAACACCACGGAAGGCGGATCGCACATGAGCGGTTTCAAGTCCGCCCTCACGCGGGTCATCAACACCTACGCTACGAACAGCAACCTCATCAAGAACGGGAAAGACGCCCTCCGGGGGGAAGACGTCCGGGAAGGCCTCTCATGCGTCATCAGCGTCAAGCTTAAGGAACCACAGTTTGAGGGACAGACAAAGACCAAGCTGGGAAACAGCGAGGTAAAGGGGCTGGTTGAGGGGATTGTGTATGAGAAAATGGGGAGCTATCTGGAAGAGAATCCCCAGGTGGCGAAGCAGATTATCGGCAAAACCCTCGATGCCGCAAGAGCGCGGGACGCGGCGCGGCGTGCCAAGGAACTCACGCGAAGAAAAAGCGCCCTGGAGGTCGGCGCCCTTCCCGGAAAACTTGCCGACTGCCAGGAGCGAGATCCCGCCCGGAGCGAGGTCTACCTTGTGGAAGGCGATAGCGCCGGAGGTAGCGCCAAACAGGGACGTGACCGAAAAAACCAGGCCATTCTACCCCTACGCGGCAAGATCCTCAACGTAGAGAAAGCCCGCTTCGACAAGATGCTGCAAAACGAAGAGATCAAGGTCATTGTTACTGCCCTTGGCGCCGGCATCGGACGGGAAGAAGGAGATTTCGATGTCAGCAAGCTCCGTTATCACAAGGTTATCATCATGACCGACGCCGATGTGGACGGCCTTCACATCCGGACCTTACTCCTCACTTTCTTTTTTCGGCAGATGAAAGAATTAATCGAGAGAGGCTATCTTTACATCGCCCAGCCGCCTCTCTTTAAAGTAACGGAACGGAAGAAAGAACGCTATATCCATAACGAAGAGGAAATGAAAACGTACATCCTCGAAAACGGGGTGAGCAAGCTCTCCCTCATCGCAGGCAACGGAAGCAGTATCACGGGAAACCGCCTCCTCGGTCTTGTCAAAAGGGTGATGCGCATCGAAACGGTTCTGGATCGCTTTGAGAAAGAGGACAAGAACAGGACGGTCATGCAGATCCTGGCCGGCGATCCGGCCTTTTCCCCGAAGGACTTCAACAGCGAGGAAGCCCTTCTGACAGTGGCGAAGCGGACTCGAATGGCCATTGGTGCAAGACTCGAGAACTACAGCACAGAGCCTGAACCGGAGCACAGCGGATATAAGATCATTTTCGATTACCGGATGAAAGGGCAGATATTCACCACGGTCCTCGACCGGGAGATATTCAAAACGCCGAGATTTATCGAAATCAAGGAACTTCTCAATCAGGTGAGCGTCTTGGGCGAGGCGCCGTACGTAATGGTTACGGAAGATGAGGAAAAGGGGAGGAAGGAGCTCGAAAGTATGACGGCCCTCGTGGCATACGTGACAGCGATGGGGCAGAAAGGTCTCTCGATCCAGCGCTACAAGGGTCTCGGCGAGATGAATCCCGAACAGCTATGGGAGACCACCATGAACCCCGAACAGCGAACCCTCCTCCAGGTCAGGGTGGAGGATGTAGTGACCGCCGATCAAATCTTCACCACCCTCATGGGCGACCATGTGGAACCCCGCAAAGAATTCATCTACAAAAACGCCTTATACGCATCGAACCTGGATGTGTAGAATATACATTACCGGCCTTCTCAACCTTGCGATGCAAGGTGGGCCACTATTTCGTGGCGGCTTTTTTCAACGCAACGAAGGCCGCGTTGTTATCACCTGTGGACAGAATCACCCTGACGGGAGACGCTCCAGGGCTCGCAGTGGCATAGATATAACTGATATTAATATTCTTGTGCGCTAATAAGCTTGTAACGTTCTTTAAGGCCCCCGGCTTGTTATCGAGTTCGACCAGAAGGACATCTTTTTCCTCAACGGCGCCGAACCCTCTTTTGTTTATCGCCTCGATGGCTCGCGGGGTATTGTCTACGACCAGCGAGATGACGACTTGGTCAGACCCCGGTATTTCATAGCCCGCTACTGCCTCGATGTTGATTCCGCGATCCGCCAGATACCCTGCCATGATGTCCAGCACATCAATCTTGTTGACCACAGTTACGGAGATCTGTTTTGTCATCATCGCTTTCTTTAGCATGTCGTTACCTCCTTTTTTATGAGAGAAACGTTATTATGATGTTGACGTCTGATCGATGGTTCTACTTTGCTGAGATAATCCGGTTCAGGGGAGGCGCCGCATGAGAGATACCCGCATGAGCACCGACTGCACGAGAAGGATCATCAACGGGAAATATATCATAAACTTAGTAAAATTATTTATATAGCACCAGTCATATAACGTCAAGATAAAAAGTTGCAGTTTGCAAGCCACGGCTTTCGTCCGCCACATATGAAATCGGCACAAAAATAAAAAAAAGGCGACTTCTCCGGTAAAAAGTGTTATAGTCCGACACGAAATGTCTGTAGTTTTAGTGTTTGAAATTACAGGGCTTTTGGGAAATAAAAACGTATGATGAGGGCTTGAGAATTATGGAACAGATTCACCAGAAGAACATTCCCATCAATATCGAAGACGAGATGAAAAAATCCTACATGGATTACGCCATGAGCGTGATCATCGGCCGCGCTATTCCGGATGTCCGGGACGGCATGAAGCCGGTCCACCGCCGGGTCCTTTTCGCCATGTCGGAGATGGGGAACGTCTGGAACAAAGCCTATAAAAAATCCGCCAGGATCGTCGGGGATATCATCGGTAAGTATCATCCCCACGGCGATGCCGCCGCCTATGATACCATTGTCCGGATGGCCCAGGACTTCTCCATGCGCTACCCCCTGATTGACGGACAGGGGAATTTCGGCAGCGTCGATGGAGATCCGCCTGCTGCAATGAGATACACGGAAATCCGGATGGACAGGCTTGCCGAGGAAATGCTTGCCGACCTTGAAAAGGAAACAGTCGATTTTGTCCCCAATTACGACGCCTCCATGCAGGAGCCTACGGTGCTGCCCGCGCGGATTCCCGCGCTTCTACTGAACGGTTCTTCCGGAATTGCCGTGGGTGTGGCAACGAATATCCCGCCCCAGAACTTGAGCGAGCTTATTGACGGGACGATTGCCCTGATCCACAATCCCGAAATTACCATTGAGGAACTGATGTTTTATATTAAAGGCCCCGATTTCCCCACAGCCGCTTTTATAAACGGGAAGGAAGGGATTAGCTCCGCCTACCATACGGGTAGGGGCTCCATCCGCATGAGGGCCAGGGCGATCATCGAGAGAAATGCGAGGAACGACAGGGAAAGCATCATTGTCACGGAGCTTCCCTATCTCGTGAATAAGGCAAATCTGATCGAGAAGATTTCCGAACTGGTGAAAGAGAAAAAGATTGAAGGCATATCCGATCTCAGGGACGAATCGGACCGGGAAGGAATCCGGATCGTTATAGACCTGAAGAAGGACGAGCCATCCGGTGTGATTTTTAACCAGCTTTACAAACATACCCAGATGGAGACAAATTTCAGCGTTCTCATGCTGGCGATTGACCGCAACCAGCCGAAGGTTCTCAATTTGAAGGAGGTCCTTCAGCGATTTGTGGATTTCCGCAAGGAGGTCATTACCCGCAGAACCATCTTTGACCTCCGTAAAACAAAGGAAAGGGCTCATATCCTGGAAGGGCTGATCATTGCCCTGAACCATATTGACGAAGTGGTTCAACTCATCAAGAGAGCCAAAAGTCCCCAGGAGGCCGCGCAGTCCCTCTCCGAGAGATTTGGCTTTACGGAGATTCAGGCCAGAGCCATCCTGGACATGCGGCTCCAGAGGCTCACAGGGCTTGAGCGGGACAAGATTCTTGAGGAACACAAAGAATTGTCCCAGTTGATCACAACCCTGCAGGGCATCCTGGATGATCCGAATAAGGTACTCGATATCATCGTGACGGAACTTGGGGACATCAAGAAAAAGTATGGCGATGAAAGGCGGACGGAAATCGTGGTCAGGGTCGAGGATATTGATATTGAGGATATGATCGTCGAGGAAGACATGGTCGTGACGGTATCTCATTACGGTTATATTAAGCGAAATCCGGTGAGCCTTTATAAGAGCCAGCGACGCGGCGGCAAGGGAAAGGTCGGCATGGGCACCAAGGAAGAAGATTTTGTTGAAAAAATCTTTATCGCCTCCACCCATCATTATGTCCTGATCTTCACAAATATGGGAAGGCTCTACTGGCTGAAAGTCTACCAGCTTCCGCAGGCGGGACGGGCGGCGAAAGGGAAGGCCATTGTCAACCTGATCAATCTTTCGGAAGGAGAAAAGCTGGCGGCAATTCTTCCCATTCGTGAATTCACCCAGGATAAATCGGTGGTCATGGTCACAAAAAGAGGCGTGATCAAAAAAACCGACCTGACGGCCTATTCCAACCCGCGCGCAGGGGGGATCATTGCCATCTCGATCGATGAGGGGGATGAACTGATCGACGTTCAATTAACGAGGGGAGATCAGGATATCTTCCTTGGAACCCGGAAAGGGCAATCCATTCGTTTCCATGAAGAAGACGTGCGGGAAATGGGAAGAACTGCCCGGGGCGTCATCGGCATCCGCATGGAAGACGACGATGTCGTGGTCGGGATGGAAATTCCGACGGAAGGCAATTACATCATGACGGTGTCCGAAAAAGGATACGGCAAGAGGACGGCCGCGGAGGAATACCGGCTGCAGAGCCGCGGCGGGAAGGGGACCATCAACCTCAAAACCGTCCCCAAGGTGGGTGATGTCTCCGGAATTCTTCAGGTGACGGGCGATGAGGACATCATTCTGATCAGCAACGCCGGCAAGATCATCCGTCTGAAGATTGCAGAAATCCCCCTGATCCACAGGGTAACCCAGGGCGTGAAACTGATCGAGCTGGATCCCGATGAAAAATTGGTGGGTCTCGCCCGCGCCGAAAAGGAAACGGAAGAGAAAGACAGCGTTATTTTCCCGGAGGATTTGCCGGAAGAGATGGGGGATGACATTCCCGATGAAGCCGGCGGCCCGGATGATGCTTTTTAGGGTCATTTTTTTCAAAGATATCAAAGAGTCTATACATGTCGGCAAGGTATACAATCTTCGATCATACGGCGGATCTGGGGGTGGAGATATACGGAAAAACGCTGCCGGAATTGTTTGCCAACGCCGCATTTGCCATTTTTGACATCATCACGGATCTCAGTATCGTCCGGACGACAGAGGAAAGGCAGGTCGTGGTGGAGGGTGAAGGCCGGGAAGATCTTCTTGTGAACTATCTGCGTGAAATCCTTTACCTGTTTAACGGAGAGGGGTTGCTCCTGAAAGAATTTTCGATTATGAAAATGGACCCGAATCATCTGGAGGCACAGGTATCCGGCGAGCCGTTCGATCCGGCAAGGCACAGGATCAATATGGAAATCAAGGCGGTGACCTATCACCAGGTTACTGTGGGAAACACGGCCGAAGGATGGACGGGCAGGGTGATTTTTGATGTCTGAAATGAAGAAGATAGATGATTGCCGCTGGATGATCCCTCAAACGGGCGGTATGAGGGTCCCCGGGATCATCTATTCGAGCGAACGCCTGATCAAGGAAATGGGCGCCGACGAGAGCCCGAAACAGGTGGCGAATGTGGCCCATCTGCCCGGCATTGTGAAATATTCTCTCGCCATGCCGGATATGCACTGGGGTTACGGTTTTCCCATCGGGGGCGTTGCGGCTTTTGACATGGAAAAAGGCGTCATCTCACCCGGCGGTGTCGGATATGACATCAACTGCGGGTGCAGATTGATGACCACCCGTCTCCATATCGACGACATCCGCACTCGACTGCAGGAGCTTGTCGTGGCGCTGTTCAAAGATATCCCCACGGGAGTGGGTTCAAAGGGCGTCCTCAAACTTTCCGCCCGGGAGGAAAAGAAGGTTCTTGTAGAAGGGGCGAAGTGGGCCGTTGATCACGGGTATGGATCGGCGGAGGATCTGGAAACGACGGAAGACCGGGGTAAGATGGGGGGAGCCGATCCCGATAAGCTCAGTGACAGGGCCATTGAGCGGGGGAGAGAGCAACTGGGGACACTGGGTTCAGGCAACCATTTCCTGGAAATTGAGGTCGTTGAAGAGATCTTTGATGAGAAGGCGGCTTCTGCCTTCGGACTGGAAAAGGATCAGATTGCCGTTTTGATCCATAGCGGTTCCCGGGGATTGGGGTATCAGGTCTGTGATGATTATCTGGCCAGGATGGTTAAACATGTTGGTGAGTTGGAATTTCCCCTGCCCGACAGACAACTGGCATGCACATATCTGGGTTCAAACCGGGGGAAGGATTATCTGGCCGCCATGGCCTGTGCCGCTAATTATGCCTGGGCCAACCGCCAGATGCTCATGCACTTGACGCGGGAAACGTTTGAAAAAGTTCTTAGGAAGGGGCCCCGAGAGCTCGGCATGCGTCTTCTTTATGATGTCTGTCACAACATCGCCAGGATCGAACAATTTATCGTTGATGGAAAGGAAACAACCCTGTGTATCCACCGGAAAGGCGCAACACGTGCGCTGCCACCGGGACACGCCGCCCTTCCTGCACAGTACAGGAAGACCGGCCAGCCTGTCTTGATTCCCGGTGATATGGGAACCGGTTCCTACGTCCTTGCCGGGACGGAGAAGGCGTTTGCAGAGACCTTTGGAAGCACCTGCCACGGTGCAGGGCGGGTCATGAGCCGCACCCAGGCGATGAAAGCCGGCAGAGGAAGGTCCATCACGAAAGAGCTGGCAGCACGGGGGATCATCGTCATCGCAAGTGGGAAAGGTACCCT
>JBAWYD010000057.1:0-16078 GCA_037143735.1 Deltaproteobacteria bacterium | reverse complement strand
CGGGGCGTAGCGCAGCCCGGTAGCGCGCCTGCTTTGGGAGCAGGATGTCGAGTGTTCAAATCACTCCGCCCCGACCAGATTATTAATCTCTCCGGGTATAATCACCCGAAGCTTGCTTCGCTGGAATGATAAGGAACTATGGATCCCCCGCAACTTGCGGCGGGGGAGTTCATTAACTTCAGCAGTCTATTTCTTTAGTGTCAGAGTTTTTATTTCCTGCTCTATTTCACGGAATTTATCACTGCTTTCGGGAAAATATTTGAGAGCCGCTTTGAAATGAAACAGGGCGCTGTCGTTCTTTTTTTTCTTTTTGAAATATATCCCAAAGTTGAAGTGCGAATCCCCCGGATTGTTCGTTTTGCCGTAGGCCATCGCAATGTTGTAGTAAATGTCGGCATCATTGTTTTTTTGTCTTTCAAGTTTTTTGTATACTTTAAGAGCGGTTTCATAATTGCCCACTGCCTCATATGATCGTCCCAGGTAAAGCAAGATTTCGGCGTCATTCTCCGCTGTTGAGGCCTTCTGGAGGAATTTAATGGCTTCAGACGGCTGGCCGAGATTGTAGTAAAATATTCCAAAGTCTCTCAAAATATCTACATCATCAGGAGAGAGTCTCACAGCTTTCTGAAACGTTACAAGAGATTCAGACGTTCGACCTAACCTTTCCTGCGTTACAGCTAAACCATAGAGGGCATCAACGTCGCCCGGATCTTTTTTTAATTCATTTTGAAAATAATTGAGGCTCACCTCTAAATTTCTTTCACCGAACATGAGGATGGTTTGAATTCTTCCTAAGTTTCCTATGATGCTTACTTTACCTTTTTTTGAATAAGTTGTTTGAATAGCCGCATCCAGATAACGGATTCTTTCATCGGTTCCCGGATGGGTGAGAAAATAGGAGGGAATAGAGTTTGAGTAGAATTCATAACGCCTCATCGTTTTTAAAAAATCGAGCATGGCCGTTCCGTCATAGCCTGCACTTACCAGGTAATTTAAACCGAGTCTGTCAGCCTCTTCCTCATGTTCCCGGCTATACTTGAGATTTAGGGTGGTGGCCGTTGCCAGAGAAAAGGCGGTGACAGCAGCGGTAAGGTCACCCCCCCCTCCCAGGAATGCGCCGGCTAATATTGCAGCGAGACTGGCGATCCCTAATTTTTGCGATTTTTCAATGATATTGGCAATATGTCTTGCATTCACATGGGCAATTTCATGTGCCAGAATCCCCGCAAGTTCACTTTCGTTTTCAACAATGTTGATAAGGCCTCTGTTAACATAGACATAACCTCCCGGCGTCGCGAAAGCATTAATAGCTGAACTTTTGATAACTGAAAAACGAAAATCGAAAGGCGCTTTTTGTGACTGAGCAAGAATTTTATGACCAAGATTGGTGATATAAATATTTATTTTTTCATTGCGAACGAGAACCTGACTTTTTTCTAATTTTTCATAAAATTCTTTTCCAAGCTTGACTTCATCATCAATGGTAAAGGCTGCATGGGAAACTCCGGCTGTAGAAAACATGATGAGAAACGTCAGGATGAAAATCACATGGCGTTTCAGTGTTGAGAAATAAAGGGACATATTTTCACACACTCCCATCCCGAAAGGGAGAGACCTCCGGTAAAGGACATTATGGTTGTATTCTTGCGTCAGTTCTCCCTTTTTATAAGACGGGCCGTGTGGCATGCATTTTAGCTCTTGTATCATAAATCTGACAGACTTGGTGCACGAATATCTGTTTTGCGTATTTATTGCAATTATTTTATTCCGCTCAATCTGTATTATCAACAGGACGATGACACGGTCTACGATCCTTTATGATTGTGATGGAGGCAATCAATGTGTTATAGCCAATCACGGTAGTCCGTTACGTTCTCACCAGAACGGCGTCGCCTTTCTTCAAGAGGTTATGTAGCAAAACATTACATGGGGGTGAAACGGCTCCGGTCATCTGACTTTAGGTCGGGAAAAATGCTTATATGAAAAAAGGATTTGTGATTACGATCGATGGTCCGGCGGGCGCCGGTAAAAGTACGGTTGCAAAAGCACTTTCGCATCATCTTTCCTATATCTACCTCGACACGGGCGCCCTTTATAGAGCGGTCGCATACAAAATGATACAGGTCGGGATCTCAAAGGAAAATAGAGAACAAATTGAAGATTTATGTCCTCACATCAAGATCAACCTGAAAAATTTGGGAGGAATGATGATGGTCATGATGGATGATGAGGATGTGACAGATAAATTAAGAACGGAGGATATTGGGCTGATAGCCTCCAGGGTATCAGCCATTCCTCTTGTTAGAGAAATTCTCTTGCAAGTTCAGCGGGAGGCCGGAAAAAATGGCGGCATTATTGCGGAAGGGAGAGATACGGGAACCGTGATATTTCCCCATGCAGACGTAAAGTTTTTCGTGGATGCCACTGTAGAACAAAGGGTTGAAAGGCGGTACAAAGAATTACTGGAACGGGGAGATCGTATCGACTACCAGGAAATCAAACGGGATCTGATCAGAAGGGACAGGCAGGATCGGGAAAGAAATATTGCTCCATTGATTCCATCAGCGGATGCCGTAATAATTGATACAACGAGAATGTCGGTAACTGACGTTTTGGAAACAATGATTTTGGTTATCAAGTCTCGTCAATGAATTCAATGGTTTCAAGAAAAATTGCTCAGACTGCAACGATTTCTTTAAGTGGAATTAACTTGATATTTCAAAATCAGTGTGTTACCTGATACTACTTAAAAATGGTCTATAAAAATTCAGGGGGTATTTGTTTAATGGTTAACGGAGATAACTTAATTTTAGAAAATCAAGAAATCAGCGAACAGGGAGCGCAAGAATCTTCACAGGAAAATGTATCAGGTAAAAAAACATCGGGAAAAGAGGAAGATCTTGGCTTCAAGGAACTTTATGAGAAAAGTTTGCAGAATGTTCAGCTTGGCGAAATCGTAACCGGTAAGGTTGTACAGATAAATAACGACGTTATCATGGTGGATGTAGGCTGGAAGACTGAAGGTTATATTCCGGCAAGAGAACTGAAAGATGATAATGGAGACATCATTGTCAATGTAGGGGATGACATTGAAGTCCTTGTGGACAAGAGAGATTCTGATGGCAATTTGGTTCTTTCCAGAGATAAAGCCGCAAAAATAAAGGTTTGGGATGATGTAAAGAGTGCATATGAGCAAAATATCCCGATAAAAGGAATGGTATTACAGCGGGTTAAGGGCGGTCTTTCTGTGGATATTGGCGTAATGGCTTTTTTGCCGGGTTCACAGATCGACATACGACCCATAAGAGATCTGGATAAGTATGTCGGTCAAAGTATGATGTTTCATGTCCTTAAATATGATCGAAAGAGAAGCAATGTAGTGTTATCACGGAAAACAATTCTTGAAAAAGAAAGAGAATCAATCCGCAAGAAGACGCTCGAAGACATGGAAGAAGGTAATGTTGTAGAGGGGACAATTAAGAACATAACGGACTATGGTCTTTTTATAGATTTGGGGGGAATAGATGGTCTTCTTCATGTAACGGATATATCATGGGGAAGAATAACAAGACCATCAGAGAGTTTTTCCAAGGGGGATAAAATACAAGTAAAGGTTCTATCGTTTGACAGGGAGAAGGAGAGGGTGTCTCTGGGCATAAAGCAATTAACTGAAAATCCCTGGGAAAAGATATCAGAGAAATATCCCGTTGGTTCCATCACGGAAGGGAAAATCGTGAATTTAACCGATTACGGGGTTTTTGTGGAACTTGAACCAGGCGTAGAAGGTCTCGTCCATGTTTCTGAGATGTTCTGGACGAGAGAAATCAAGCATCCCTCAAAGGTCATGTCGGTTGGCGAAACCATCAACGTGATGGTCCTCGACGTTAATCCTGAAACAAAGCGGATATCCCTCGGGTTCAAACAGACAACAACCAATCCGTGGGAAACTCTGAAACAGAAATATCCCGAAGGAACAGTGG
This sequence comes from Deltaproteobacteria bacterium, assembly GCA_037143735.1. Lineage (GTDB taxonomy): Bacteria > Desulfobacterota > Syntrophia > Syntrophales > UBA2185 > JAPLJQ01. Next base: position 12,098 of record JBAWYD010000057.1, on the reverse strand, counting down.
TAAGGGGCGTTATCAGAAACATCACAAATTTTGGATTTTTCGTGGGTGTCGAAGATGGCATTGATGGCTTGGTTCACATATCAGACATATCCTGGAAACATACAATAAAACACCCATCGGAATTATATAAAAAGGGCCAGGAAATTGAGGCAATGGTTTTAAATGTGGATGTCGAAAATGAGAAATTTTCTCTTGGCATTAAACAGGTGGAAAAAAACCCGTGGGACGAACTTAGTTCAAAATATATTCCGGGTTCCATTATCAAGGGCAAAGTAACCAATGTTACTGATTTCGGTATTTTTGTTGAAATCGAAGAAGGTATTGAAGGTCTCGTTCATATCTCGGAATTAAGCCAGAAAAGAGTAAAGTCTTGTTCTGAGTTATATGCTGTCGGAGATATTGTGTCAGCGGTCGTCAAAAGTATCGATGTTAAAAGTAAAAAGATAAGGTTGAGCATAAAAGACTACGAGTCGGCAAATGATGGATATTCCGTCAATCAGTATATCAACAACAAGGAAAATATCGGTTCCAATCTCGGCAAAGTCATGGCCGATGTAAAAATTATGGATTCAGAAAGCTGATCCATCCATGAGAAAAAAACATCCAGTCCTGTTCGGAATTTGTCTGTTATTTCTTATAATCGCGGGATTATTTTTAGTTGTTTACGGAATAAGTTCTGTAACAGGACAGAAGTCTTCATTTGCTATACGAGACCGGGTTGGAGTGGTCACCGTAGAAGGATTTATCGGCGACTCAAATGATATCGTTGAACAGTTGAGCCAGTTCGGACAGGATGAAACCATCAGAGCCGTTATCGTGAGAATCAATTCTCCCGGAGGAAGTGTTGCGCCATCGCAGGAAATATATGAGGCGGTTGTCCAGTTGAAGAAAAAAAAGAGGGTCGTCGCTTCCATGGGTTCTATCGCTGCATCGGGAGGATACTTGATAGCCTGTGCCGCAGACAAGATAGTGGCGAATCCAGGTACTATAACTGGAAGCATTTCCGCCATAATGCATTTTGCAAATGCGGAAGAGCTGTTAAAGAAGATCGGACTGAAAACATCAGCGATAAAAAGCGGTAAATACAAAGACATTGGATCCCCTTCGAGAGAAATGACGGAGGAAGAAAAAACACTCATTCAGGAATTGGTTGATGACATATATGATCAATTCCTTGATGTTGTCGCCCGGGACCGTAAGATATCAAAGGAGGCTCTCAGAAAGATTGCAGATGGGAGGGTCTTTTCGGGACGTCAGGCAAAAAAATTAGGCCTTGTGGATGATATCGGCGATATGGGATATTCCGTTGATCTCGTCGGAAAAATGACTGGGATTCAGGGAAAACCCGAGGTTATTTATCCTAAAAAGAAGGGATCAAAGTTGTGGGAATTTCTCCTTGGGGACATGAAGAATGCCATTGAGGGAAAATTGATTGGAAAAAAACAGCTATTTAATGGCGTTCATTATCTGTTTATGCCTTTGATCAACCCTTCAGACATATTCATGTCATGACAAAAAAAGATCTTATCAGAAAAGTGCAGGAAAAGGTCAAGGACTATCCCTTAAAGGATGTATCTTACGCCGTCCATGTAATTTTTGATGCATTAATCCGGGCGTTGATGAAGGATGAAAGGATTGACATCAGAGGATTCGGAAACTTTACGGTAAAAACCCGCAACCCGAGAACGGGTAGAAATCCAAAAACATCTGAAGCAGTTTATCTCCCGGAGCGAAGGATACCCGTTTTTAAATCGGGTAAAGAAATCAGACATACGATCAACACATCTGCCTGAGAGTCAGCCGGACACAGAAATCGTCATGTGACATCCCATTCATTGTCCGGAGCTGCAAAATCCCTCAACTGGTCCCGCCTTTTTTTATGCTGAAGCTTTTTAAGAGCTTTGGCCTCTATCTGTCGTATTCTTTCCCTCGTTACCCCCATCATTTCGCCCACCTCTTCGAGAGTAAAAGGGCCGTAATTGCAGGCTACCCACGTGCAATTAAGAAAGGTTTCATTTTTCAGACGCCATTCACACGTTGTGTCCTGACATATTTCTGAAATCAGGATTCCCTTCTTTTTACACTTATATGTATTGATCAATGAATGCATCTCCTTTTGATCGTGAATTTCGGAAATATTTCATTGCAGGAAATGTAAGCTATGTACTCTTTTTTGATTTGTCAATATCAAATGATTCAAAAATGAAAACGATCTAAAAATCAATTCGCGATTTAATTCTGTTAAGGCGGCGGTGAAGGGATTCTATTTCTGCCTCACCGTTATGGCATGTCTTCATGAAAAAGGTTGCTTTTATCTGTAATCATCCCTGACGGGATAAAATGCGTCAATAAGCTGGGCATCGGTCATCGATTTACCCTTGTGCTTTACATTCGGAGGGATAATTACAACGGAGCCGGGCGCGATGATCTGCGTTTCACCATCGACGGTCATTTCAAACGTACCTTTGATTACCGTTGTTATCTGCTCATGGAAATGAGAATGTTCAGGTAACGATGATCCCGATGTGATATTCCATAAAACAAAGGTCATATGTTCGGAATGAAGCATTTTTCCTCGAAAACCGGGAATGATTTCCTTTTCTTTGACGTCAGTCAGGTTGATAAATGACATGGCAACGCCCCTCCTTAAGGCAACAAAATACTGATGATGGATAAAATAATCCAGCGGAAAAAATCAATAAACGGATTCAACGCTCCAAAATACAGCAGACCGATGATGATGAAAAATCCGTAAGGTTCGAGACGGGAAAGAGAATACTGAAGCCTTTCCGGTAAAAATCCCATGAGAATTTTCGAACCGTCAAGAGGTGGAATGGGAATCAGGTTGAATGCCGCCAGAATAATATTGATCTGGGCCAGGTAATAGAGAAAGGTTGCCGGAACACTGCCAGGCGCCGGCGAAAGGATGTGGTAAGTAAAGAAGGCCAGAAATGCCAGGATCATATTGGCTGCGATACCCGCTGATGAAACGAATATAAGCCCTTTTCGTATGTCATGTAAGTTATTGAAGTTTACCTGCACCGGCTTTGCCCAGCCAAACCCAAAAATAAAAAGCATGAGCGTGCCGACAGGATCGAGATGTTTTAAAGGATTTAGGCTCAGCCTGCCCTGCCACTTCGCCGTCGAATCTCCCATCCGATAAGCCACCCAGCCGTGAGCCAGTTCATGGATGATGATGGAGTACAGAAGGGGTATAGCAAGAAGGATGAACGTTAGAGGGTCGTTAATCAGAAGGTTTAGAAGGCCCATTTATGTTTCGTCTCGTGGATATTCGTGAGGTTTCGTAAATGAATATGTTATGATAAATAATCCATATTCTTCAATATCTTGAATGTATTAAGGTGGTCATATCTTGAAGGATATTTATGGCTTGATTTTTATCAAGCGGTGAACCCGGGATACAGCCGACATTTATGAGGTCGGCATAGGGGGCGCCTTCACCAACTGTTTCAGCAATGATAATGACATCTGAAGGTTTTTCTTTATCAAAGACAATGCGACCAATATTCTTTGCGGCAATGATTCCGCTTAAAGGATTGCATATCTCGGGGATGGTGTCGTTAAGAAGCACCCTGATGTTTTGAGCCCGTTCAAAGGATGCAGTACCGCTGATCTCGCCACCAAGTACAAGGGCGTTCTGACTGTATTTGAGTAGCCCTGGCCCGGTAAAGTTTCCGCCGGTAATAACCATTTGCCGCGATGTGATGCCAAAATCCGAACCGTTGAATAGGCCGCCATGGACGTTTGCCCTGACAGCTTCACTTAAGGCGCCGGAACATGAGAAACGACCAGCCTTTATCAGGGCTCCCTGACTTTCGCAAAAAATCCAATTACCATCAAAATTCCCATTGTGGATAACGGGGGATATGGTACCGTAAAAAGACATCTTGCCTGAAAAAATGCCGCCGTACACCAGGGGATTTTCTGCGGCATAAAAGGAAAAGTCGGATTTGAATTCTCCACCGCTGATTTTCGGAGATTTAGCGCTGTAAAAAACGTATTGGCCGGTAAAAATGCCGCCGCTGATACGCGCTTCAAGACAGCCCCGGAAAGCATAAGAGTCATGGTAGGTTCCATCTTTGATTTTTGGACGGTTCAAACCAATCTTTTTAGGATCAGTGTTGTTGAATAACATCTTAACGGTCTTTCCTTATGTTGACCTGAATACACCTGATAATACTAATTAAATGTTGTAACAGCGCATCATCCGAATGCGCTGTATCTATTATAATGCTCTCATCAGTAAAGCAAGTTTAATAATGGATTATGTGTCCCGCGGAGCAATCATAGCGGACACGGATTTTTCAGGAAATTTACCGGTGATATTGGCATAGAATTCCTGAATCGATTTCAGGTCGATATCAATGTTTCCCGTTGGCATGAGTGAAGGACCGATACCGCCTACTTTTCTAACATAATCCAAAAAACCCATGACAATAGGGATGTTGGCGCCATTGGCGATGTGATAAAATCCCGTTTTCCAGTATCCTGCTTTTTTCCGCGTTCCCTCGGGAGCGATTACCATCACCATTTTTACCTTGTCTTTGAAGGCCTTGATTGATTGCGCCACCACATCGCCCGTCTTTGAACGGTTGATGGGTATGCCGCCCAGCCATTTGAAGAAACCGCCGAATGGCCAGCGAAAAAGGGAGTCCTTGCCCAGCCAGTTCAGATTCATCTTGTAGGCAAACATGATGGCCAGTGCGATTGGAAAATCCCAGTTCGAAGTATGAGGTGCGGCGATCATTACGAATTTTGGGATATCGGGCAGCCGACCTTCTCGTCGCCATCCGAATATTCTCAAGATGATGATGGAAAACGCCTGGAGAACGTTTCTCAATACGGGTACATCGAAGATGGTATAGCGCATGCCTATAGATATTTTCTGCTCCGCGATTTGTCAAGGGCTATTTAGAGCGCCATTTTTATATCTTCCGCATAAGACGAGACACTCTTTACCAAGTCAATGTTGCCTGTATGCTCTTCAATCATTTTGACAAAGGCGCTGCCGATGACAACGCCGTTTGCATAAAAGGCAATTTCCCGGGCTTGACGGGGCGTTGAAATGCCAAAACCGATGACCAGGGGAAGGGGGGTGATGTCGCGAATTCTTTCGACATCCTTTTTGATGTCTCCGGGTCGGGGTGTTGCCGTTCCTGTTACTCCGGTGACAGAAATGTAATAAAGAAAGCCTGTGGCATTTTTAGAAATCTTTTTTATTCGATCCTCGTCCGTTGTGGGTGCAATAAGGGAGATGAAATCCAGGCCTTCACGATCCGTGTATTGCCGAAGTTCCTGTGATTCTTCCGGCGGGAGATCGACGACAAGGATTCCGTCAACGCCCGCCAGTTTTGTTTCTCTTGCAAAAGCCTGATTTCCGAAGAATAAAATGGGGTTGTAATAACCAAACAGGACAACGGGGATCTGGGAAACCTTCCTCAGGGATTTGACCATATGGAGAATATTGGACAGGGTGGTCCCCCTGCGGAGCGCTCTCTGAGAAGCGGCTTGAATGATGGGGCCGTCGGCTGTCGGATCGGAGAAAGGAACGCCGATTTCAATGATGTCTACACCGGCTTTTTCTAATTCAAGAATGAGACGATACGTCGTTTCCAGATCCGGGTCGCCCGCAGTAATATAGACGACCAAAGCCTTCTCCTTCCTGCGCTGCAACTCGATAAACCTTTTTCCTATTCTTCCGCTCATGATTTAATCTCCAGATAATATTTCTAATTTTTTCATTATTCCAGCGCAAGCGAGAATCCAAAGATTCTGTGCAAAACACGAAATGATATTTATACATCAGCGTCTTGTTTGAGACAGTTCATGTTACATTCATTCTCTGGCTGATGATTTCTGCATCCTTGTCTCCTCTTCCGGAGAGATTGACCACGATGATGTTATCTCTTTTCAGGGTGGGTGCCAGTTTCATGGCATAGGCCACAGCGTGGGCGCTTTCCATGGCGGGAATGATCCCCTCGTATTTTGAAAGAAACATGAAGGCATGGATTGCTTCTTCATCCTCAATACTGACATAGCTTGCTCTTCCCGTATCTTTGAAATAGCCATGTTCGGGGCCGACCCCCGGATAGTCGAGCCCGGCGGCGATGGAGTAGGCGTCTTGCACCTGACCGTTTCCGTCCTGAAGAAGATAGGTCTTGTTTCCATGAAGAACGCCGATGCTTCCTGCTGATATGCTGGCTGCATGATGACCCGTCTTAATGCCCTTTCCGGCCGCCTCAACACCGATCATCTTAACGGCGGGAATATCCTTGAATGGATAAAAAAGGCCCATGGCGTTGCTGCCGCCCCCCACACATGCAATGAGGTAGTCGGGAAGTCTGCCTTCTCTCTTCAATATCTGCGCTTTTGTTTCTTTACCGATGACGCTCTGAAAATCACGCACCATCATGGGGTAGGGGTGAGGACCTGCCGTTGTTCCTATAATGTAAAAGGTATCCCGAACCCGCGACACCCACTGCCGCATGGCCTCGTTCATGGCATCTTTCAGGGTTGCCGTTCCAGTAGTGACGGGTAAGACCTCAGCCCCCAAAATTTTCATTCTGAATACATTGGGCGCCTGACGTCTTATATCTTCTTCTCCCATGAAAATCCGGCATTCCATGCCGAAAAGGGCAGCTACCGTGGCAGTGGCGACGCCATGTTGTCCTGCGCCTGTCTCAGCGATCACCCTTCTTTTGTTCATCCGCATGCTCATCAGCGCCTGACCCAGGGTATTGTTGAGTTTGTGAGATCCTGTGTGATTAAGATCTTCCCTCTTCAGATAAATTCTGGCACCCCCCATCTCTTCGGTTAGACGCTTTGCGTAATAAAGAGGCGTTTCCCTCCCCGCATATTCACAAAGATAACGGGCAAGCGCATCTTTAAAAGCTCTGTCCTTTCGTGCCGCCTTATAGGCATGTTCAAGGTCTATAAGGGCGGGCATCAGGGTTTCTGCAACATAGCGTCCGCCAAATATTCCGAAGTGTCCATTTTTATCAGGTAAAGTTTGCCGCATAATGTTTTCCTTTGTATTTAATTCCTTGTTATGATGTGAAAATATAAGATCAGGCTTGATGCTCCGAATCTTTCTTCTTGGAAAATACTTGTCCTGGAGATTTTTTTGCGATCGTGCGAATCATTTCGATAATGCTACGTATTTTTACCGGATCCTTTCTGCCCGGAGAGATTTCTACGCCGCTGTTCACATCAACGGCATGGGGTGATACGGTCATGATCGCGTCGTTAATATTTGAAACATTCAATCCGCCCGCAAGAATCAAAGTATGTGTCTTTTTTACCATGGCAGCAAGGTCCCAGTTGGATGTCTTGCCTGTTCCACCATAATATCCGGGTTCGCTGGCGTCCCAAAGGATTGCCCTTACAGGAAAGTCCTGTAATCCACAGAGGTCTTTTTGTGTCCGGGAAGAGATTGCCTTGATAAGGGTGTCTGCACCAAATTGACGGCAGTACTCAGGCGATTCATCACCGTGAAGTTGAATCATCGTGAGGCCGCATAGGGAAAATATGTCTTTTACATCGCGGGGATCATGATTCACAAAAACGCCCACCTTGCACAAATCCTGCGGAAGGTTTTTGATGATGTCCCTGGCGGTTTCAGGCGAGATATATCTTGGACTCTTACGATAGAATATGAACCCGATAGCGTCGGCGCCTGATTTGCGGACACAGATGGCATCTTTTAGATTGGTGATTCCACAGATTTTTATTTCCATTGTTTATTGATTCCTGCCAAGAAGTTCTTTCATTTTATTGCCCACATTGTCGGCTCGCATAAGGGTTTCGCCAACTAAAAAAGCGTGGATTCCTGCATTCAGTAAAATATCAATGTCCTTTCGTGTGCGGATGCCGCTTTCGCTGATAAGGCTTGTGTTTGGAGGAACGTGAGGTGCAAGGATTAAAGAGGTATTGAGATCCGTGGAAAATGTCTTCAAATCGCGATTGTTTATGCCGATTATCGTCGCACCGGCAGCAAGAGCCTTGTCGAGGTCATTCCTGGTATGAACCTCAACAAGTGCGCATAGTCCAAGCCCTTCGGTCAGATCGATGAGCTCCTTCAGGATTTCCGCTTCCAGGATTCCTGCAATGAGAAGTAAGGCATCTCCTCCAAGAACTTTCGTCTCATAAACCTGGTAAATATCGATGATAAAATCTTTCCTCAAAAGAGGTAGATGTACGATCTTTCCGATGTCGGAGAGATATCTCTTGTCCCCACCAAAAAACGTCTGATCCGTCAGAACAGAAATGGCCGATGCACCACTGGCCTGGTAAATTGATGCAATCCGGCGATGATCAAAGTCATCCCTTAAAATGCCTTTTGAAGGTGAACGTTTTTTTATTTCCGCGATGATGGCACAATTTTTATCCACCAGGGCCCCTTTAAAATCACGGGCAGGAGGGAGGTCACAGACTGCCGCTTTTAATTCCAAAAGAGGCGTGGCCTTAGTCAGGCTGACAACCTCTTCTCTTTTTGCGGATATAATCTTATTTAATATCATGTCTACACATCTTAATAATATCATATGGCTAAGTGAACTAACTGTTGCTCAACTCAATGAGGGCCTGAAGTTTCCTGATCGCAGCGCCACTGTCAATGCATTCTTCGGCTATAGATATGCCTTCCCGAATGTTTTCGGCTTTTTCGCCGGCCACAATTGCGAGAGACGCGTTGAGGAGTACAATCTTTCGGCAGGCGCCGTCCTTTCCTGAAAGAATATCTTTCATGATCTGCGCGTTCAAGGTCGCATCACCACCGACAAGCGCTTCACCGGAGCATGTGTCATCAAAAAAATCCATCGGGCTTATGTTGTAAGTTGTGACGAGGCCGTCTTTTAATTCAGATACCCGCGTTTCACCCGTAACGGTCGCTTCATCGAGACCGTCAGAACCGTGCACCACAAAAGCCCGTCTGGTTCCAAGATTTTTAAGGACGGAAGCGAACATTTCCGTCAGTTTCGGATCGTAGACGCCGATGAGTTGTGATGTCGCGCCGGCCGGGTTTGTCAGAGGTCCGAGGATGTTGAAAATAGTCCTGATCCCGATCTCTCTTCTGGGGCCTATGGCATACTTCATGGCCCCGTGGAGTTTTGGGGCAAAGAGAAACCCGATTCCGATCTGCTGCACGCATTCTTCCACAATATCCGGCGAAGCGCTGATATTGACTCCCAGTGCTTCCAGAACATCAGCGCTTCCACAGCTGCTTGACACGGCACGATTTCCGTGTTTTGCAACAGTTATTCCGGCAGCAGCAACGACGAAAGCGGCCGTCGTAGAAATATTGAAAGTATTTTTTCTATCTCCACCGGTCCCACACGTATCTACGATAATAGAGGACCGGGCGTCTATTCTTGTTGCTTTTTTTCTCATGATCCGTGCGGCGCCTGTTACCTCATCAACGGTTTCACCCTTCATCCGGAGGGCGGTGATGAATGATGCGATCTGGGTCGGAGTTGCCCTTCCTTCCATCACTTCATCCATCACGTTCATCATCTCGGATTCCTGAAGATTATGCAGGTTAACTATTTTATTAATCGCTTCCTTAATCATTGCACATGCTCCTTTTTTACGATTATTTCCAGAAAGTTCCTGATAATACGCTTACCATTTGGCGTCAGAATTGATTCGGGGTGAAACTGTATACCCTCCACAGGATATTTTCGGTGTCTGATGCCCATGATCTCACCTTCTTCCGTTTCAGCGCTGATTTCAAGACAGGCGGGGAAAGTGCTTTTTTCCACAATAAGGGAATGATATCGCCCTGCAATGAAGGGATTGGGAAGTCCCGTGAAGATCGTCTTTCCATCATTGTGAATGGGAGAGGTTTTTCCATGCATAAGCCTGTCAGCCCTGACGACATTGCCGCCAAAGGCATATCCGATGGCCTGGTGCCCGAGACAAACACCCATGATAGGTATGGTCCGGCAAAATGTATGGATAACGTCGACGGTTATTCCCGCCTCTTTCGGTGTACAGGGACCGGGAGAGAGGAATATGGCCTCGGGATTTACAGACATGATTTCATCTATGGTAATCTCATCGTTCCTTTTAACATCAACATCCCAACCGAACTGACCAATATACTGTACCAGATTGTATGTGAAGGAATCATAGTTATCGATCATTAAAATCATTTTAATCTCCTTTAGTTCATCTTCATAATTTCAAATTCTGAAGTAGCAAGACGTATGGCCTGCACCATACCCTCGACCTTGTTTAGCGTTTCCTGGTACTCGCTATCAGGATCTGAATCCGCCACGATGCCTGCACCCACCTGTATAAAGATATTTCCATCTTTGATAAGCATGGTTCTGATGGTGATGCAGAGGTCCATGTTTCCCGTGTAACTAAAATATCCGACAGCTCCACCGTAAGGGCCTCTCCGTGTGGGTTCAAATTCGTCTATGATTTCCATGGCTCTGACTTTCGGCGCTCCGCTAAGGGTCCCTGCTGGAAAACTCGCTTTCAGGACGTCGAAGCAATCTTTACCCGGGGATAATTGTGCCTGTATATTGGAAACGAGATGCATGACGTGGGAGTATCTCTCGACGACCATAAACTGGTTAACCTGAATCGTTCCGATCTGTGCAATTCTTCCCAGGTCGTTTCTTCCAAGATCGACAAGCATGACGTGTTCAGCTCTTTCTTTCGGATCCTGAAGCAGTTCATCGGCCATCTGCCTGTCTTCCTGTTCGTTCCTGCCTCTTTTTCTCGTTCCGGCAATGGGCCTGAGTTCAGCAACCCCCTCTTCAAGACGCACCATGACTTCGGGAGACGAGCCGATAAGAAACATGTCTTCAAGCTTTAGAAAAAATAGATAAGGAGAGGGGTTCACAAAGCGAAGCGCCCTGTACAGGTCGAAGGGATTCAAATCGTTATCTATTTGGAACCTCTGGGATAAAACGACCTGGATTATATCACCGGCCATGATGTATTCCTTGGCCTGTTTTACCATGTCTCCGAAGGCTTCAGGGGTCATGTTAGAATGATATTTGGATATTTTATCTGCATGCCGACGCTGTTCTTGCTTTCTATGTGGCTCTTTCAATATCTCAATGATTCCGTCAATTTTTTTAATGGTGTTGTTGTAAACCGTCTCGTGCGGGATATGTCCTTCAGTAGAGGCACATGAAACGACCTTGATCGTATGTTTCACATTGTCAAAGACAACCAACGTGTCTGTTATCAGGAAAACGGCATCATCCGTCTTAAGATCATCATGGCTCGATGTAGCGACCTTTTCGAAAAAACGCACCATGTCATAACCGAGGAATCCGACAGCGCCTCCGTAAAACCGCGGTAAACCCTCTACAGAAACGGGGCGGTACTTGTGTAAAAGCTCCTTAAGAAACTTCATGGGGTTTCCGTTGTGCTTGTAACAATGGACGTCTTTATCTTTCTGAATCAGAACATCATCACCCCGGACTTTGAATATCATCGCCGGTTCGGATCCAAGAAAAGTGTAACGTCCCCACTTTTCGCCGCCCTCAACGCTTTCCAGCAGAAAGACATGATCGCCTGAGGCAAGTTTCATCAAAGCGGAAACCGGAGTCTCCATATCGGCCAGAATCTCTTTATATACCGGAATGAGATTGCCCTTTTTTGTCAGTTCCTTAAACGTATCAAAATCAGGATAATACATGGATTATGACTCCTTTTTATTGCCATTCCCGATGAGCCCGGGAAGCCGTGCACCGAGAAATAAAAAAAGGCCGTGTTTCATCACGGCCTTTTATACCTGCATAAAATAAAAAAGCCGTGGAGATCAAGAGGTTCTCCACGGCTTTTGCTTTAAATTACATAAAATCAGCGGTGGTCAAACCCCTCCATTGAACTCTGCCACCACCAGTTTAAATAAGAATTTAATAATCTTTTCATCACACAATCACTCACATATTCAAAAATATGTCGATTCAATTAACAGAGGATGAAGACCATGTCAATCATTTTTTATAGAGAAAATCGTTTTCTTAAATACCTGATCATGAAAGGAATGTTTCACGAGGTGTCAGTAGCAAATGATATGTCCGGTTTGTAGCACACAATCTGTCCGGTTTGTT
>JBAWYD010000056.1:0-16210 GCA_037143735.1 Deltaproteobacteria bacterium | reverse complement strand
GAATGTCAGCTTCCCAAGCTGGACGTCGTGGGTTCGAGTCCCATCGCCCGCTCCAATTTATTCACCCCCTCCACGTAAGTCTTAATTTTTTCTTGCAATCACGAATATTGTATGTTAGAAAATCCCAAAATCATCGTTTATTTTTGATGAGTGGGCTTATGCCCACTTTTTTTTTCAATACTGGTCATTTTGCGGGAGCGTTGATTATTGGAAAAGAAATGACGGAAGCAAATCGAACATATAAAGAAAAAATCAGGGAATTAATAGAGCCGGTTCTTGAAGATGAGCACCTGGAGTTGGTCGAAGTTGAGTGCCTGAGAATGAAAACCCGTTGGATGGTGAGAATTTTCATGGATAAAATAGGCGGCGTTACGCTGGAGGATTGCACTGAAATAAGTCATCAGGTTGGTGATATCCTGGATGTCCATGACATCCCTCCCGGTCCTTACACCATGGAAGTTTCTTCTCCCGGCCTGGATCGACCCCTTGCGAGGGATAAAGATTTCCTGAAATATCGGGGATCCAAAGTCTGCGTCAGGGTTGATCAGAAAATAGATGGAATCAAAAATTTCCGGGGGGATCTGATTGATTATTTGGATGAGAATGGCAGAAAGTTTCTGATGGTAGATGTTGCTGGTAAGACCTATCGCATACCGAGAGATCTGGTGGTGAAGGCACATCTTGAATATGAGTTCTGACGATTATATTTGGAGGAATTTTTAAATGTTTCCAGAACTTAAACGTCTGATCGAACAGATGGGTAAGGATAGAGGTATAGACAAAAACGTCATCATCGAAGCCCTGGAAACCGCTATGTTAACGGCTGCGCGGAAAAAACTCGGGCCTCATGTGGACATTGAAGCCCATTACAATGAAGACGTCGGTGAAATCGAGGTCTTCCAGTTTAAAACCGTCGTGGAGAAGGTTCTGGACCCCGAGGTCCAGGTGTCCCTTGGTGAGGCCAGGCAAAAACACGATGAAGGAGCGGAACGGGGAGACAGTCTCGGTATTAAAATAGAAACAAGCACGTTTGGCAGAATTGCCGTGCAGACGGCGAAGCAAATCATCATTCAGAAGGTTAAAGATGCGGAACGGGATAACATCTACGAGGAATATAAGGACAGGAAGTTTGAACTGCTGAATGGTTTCGTCCAGAGATTTGAGGGAGGAAGCATCATCGTGAACCTCGGTCGTACCGAAGGCGTCATTCCCACATCGGAGCAGATTTATCGTGAGGTCTATAAACGGGGAGAGAGGATCCGTGCATTTGTATGCGATGTAAAAAAGATATCGAAGGGTCCCCAGATCATTCTTTCCAGGACACATCCGGGATTTCTCAAGTCACTTTTTGAAGTAGAGGTGCCGGAAATCTCCGAGGGGTTGATCGAAATCGTGAATGTTTCAAGAGAACCGGGGAAACGGGCTAAAATTTCTGTCAGAACGAAAGATAAGGACATTGATCCTGTTGGTGCATGTGTGGGGATGAGAGGTTCCCGGGTACAGAGTGTGGTTCAGGAATTGCGAGGTGAAAAGATTGATATTGTTCCATATGCTACAGATGCCGCAACATATGTTTGCAGCGCCCTTTCTCCCGCCAAGGTGAATCGGGTTTTTATGGATGACGAAAACCGTTCCATGGATGTCATTGTTCCTGATGATCAGCTTTCATTGGCCATTGGTAAAAATGGGCAAAATGTCAGATTGGCCGTTAAGTTGACGGGGTGGAGAATTGATGTCAAGAGTGAATCCATGGCGGCAATTCAGGAGGAAGAGGGACATAAATCCCTTATGAGAATCCCTGGTATTGAAGATGCAACGGCTGAACGGCTCTTTGATGAGGGTTTTAAAAGTGTTGCCATGATTGCATCTGCAGATCCGGACATGCTATTGTCCATTCAGGGCATTGATGAAAAGAGTGTAGCCCAATGGATAGAAGCAGCAGGACGGATTATCGAGCAGGAACCCGGGGGATTGAAGAGTGGCTGATTTTTTTTTGAAACCGTGGTGTTATCAGTGCGAATCGAACAAGCGGGGGTTCAGGAATGTCTAAAAAAAGGGTTTACGAGCTTGCCAGAGAGCTGGGCATTGACAACAAGGAACTTATCTCTCGTTTAGAGAAGCTCGGCGTTGCCGTCAGGTCCCATTCAAGTACTCTTGAGGACAGTGACGTGCAGAAAATACAGCAAGAATTATTGTTGGGTGAAGCCCGCGAAATGGTTGAGCATAGAGTTAAATCAACCGTCATCAGGAGAAGGGCTGTTCGCCTACCGAGTGAAGACGTTAAAGTTGAAGAGGTTATTCGAGATACCGCCCCCGTCAAGCCTGAAAAACAACAAAAGGATGGCGCTGCTCCAGGGGAGGTTCCGAAAGTCAAAGACATACCACGCGAAACGGTATCCCCGGTTGTAACTCCGCCAATAGAGACAGTTTCTCCGAAGATTGTTCCTGATGAAACCGCCCGGGTTGATGTCACCAAACCGGAGGCGGTTGCTGTTCCGAAAGAGCCTGAAAAAAAGATTAAACCCATTGAAAAGGAAGCACCGCCCGCTGTTTTATCTCCACCGTTGACCGTGGAGGCGGAAGAACTACCCGAAAGGAAGGAGAAAGAAGTGGCATTGTCCCCCCCACTGCCGAAAGAAACGGTCATTGAGCTTAAGAAGGACGTTCATAAAAAGCCCGAGTTAAAGGTCATCAAAGAAGCGGTGCGTCCCCAGGTGGAAAAGCCGGTAAAGCTGGACCTTGAAAAGCAGAAGGTAAAGAGTAAAAAACCCGTCGAAGTGGTGATGGAAGAGGCACCGGCACGGAAGAAAGCCTTTATAAAAAAACTCGTCGATAAGAAGGACAGACGGGATGATAAAGACAGGGAATACAGACCGGCACGATGGAAGGATGGGAAAAAACAGGCCGTCGTCAAGATGAAGAAGACGGTTGTGACCATCCCGAAAGCGATTAAAAGAAGGGTCAGGGTTGGAGAGGCCGTAACCGTCGGAGATCTGGCCAAGAAGATGGGGGTCAAGGCAAGCGAAGTCATCAATAAGCTGATCGGACTTGGGATGATGGTAACCATCAACCAGTCCATTGATTGTGATGCAGCGACCCTTATTGCCGCTGAGTTCGGATATCAGGTGGATTCCATCGACGCGGAGTATGATGAGTCTCTGCAAAAAGCGCAGATGCCTTCCGGAAACCTCAAACCGAGAGCGCCTGTCGTCACCATTATGGGGCATGTTGACCACGGGAAAACATCCCTGTTGGATGCCATCAGGCAGACCAATGTGATGGATGGGGAGGCGGGTGGCATTACTCAGGCAATCGGAGCCTATCATGTTCACATAAATGACAGGGATATTGTATTTTTAGATACACCGGGTCATGAGGCTTTCACAGCCATGAGGGCGCGAGGAGCTCATGTGACGGATATTGTCGTTCTGGTTGTCGCTGCCGATGACGGGGTCAGGGATCAGACCATTGAAGCCATCAATCATGCGAGGGTGGCCGGTGTTTCCATTATCGTGGCGATCAATAAAATGGACAAACCCGGCGCTGATCCTGGAAAAATCAGACAGGTTCTGGCAGGTTATGATCTTGTACCGGAAGACTGGGGTGGCAATACCATATACAGTGAAGTGTCTGCAAAAAAGAAAGAGGGGATAGAAGATCTCCTGGAGTTGATTCTCCTTCAGGCGGATATGATGGATCTCAAAGCGGATCCCGATCGGCCGGCCCGCGGTGTGATCATTGAAGCAAAGCTTGACAGGGGACGGGGGCCTGTTGCCACCGTGCTGATTCAGGAAGGAACTTTAAGAGAAGGTGATGCCTTTGTTTCCAAGACGGAATACGGCAAAGTCAGGGCCATGATCGACGACCAGGGGGGCAGGGTCAAAGAAGCCAAACCCTCTATGCCTGTGGAAGTCATCGGGTTTTCCGGAGTTCCTCAGGTAAGCGCTGAATTCATCTCTGTTGAAGACGAGAAGAAAGCGCGTGGTATCGGAGAGTACTGGATAAGAAAGGAACGGGAAAGGGAGCTTTCCATATCGACGAAAATTACCCTCGAACAGCTGTACCAGAAGATTAAAGAAGGCGTTAAAGAACTCAACGTCATTGTCAAGGGCGATGTTCAGGGTTCCATTGAGGCTTTGACGGAGGCCTTGAACAAACTGAGCACGACAGAAATCAAGTTGAAGATCATCCACAGCTCAACAGGGACGATTACGGAAACGGATGTCATGTTGGCATCGGCGTCAAATGCCGTCATCATAGGCTTCAATGTTAGACCGGATGGAAGGGTAGCAGATGTCGCTGAAAAGGAAGGTATCGAAATCAAGTTGTATGATGTCATCTATGATGTTATCGGCGACATGAAAGCTGCCATTGAGGGGCTTCTTGATCCTGTTTACAGGGAAGTTGTCCAGGGTCGTGCCGAGGTTCGTGAGTTGTTCAAGGTGCCAAAAGTGGGGACCATTGCAGGAAGCTATATGACGGAAGGCAAGATAACCAGAAATTCGAACATTAAACTCGTAAGAGACGGTGTATTTGTCTATGACGGCAAGCTCCTCTCTCTAAGACGGTTTAAGGACGACGTCAAAGAAGTGGCGTCAGGGTATGAGTGTGGTATTGGAGTAGAGGGATTCAATGATATCAGGGTCGGTGATATTATTGAATCTTATGTCCAGGAACTGGTCGAAAGAAAAGTATCATGAAAAAGCTCCGATTCGCCTTGCAGAACCAATTTTTCAATAGTCTCAATGGCGTCGGTTTATACATTGTAATATAGCGTTTATTCGGAACATGGTTATCGGGTCAGGCATCATCGACATATGGATTGTTGAAAGCAGATCTCTGAAGGAGAAAAGGGGGGTCTTAAGTCGAATATTAAAGCGGACTCAAAATGAGTTTAATGTCTCTGTTGCGGAAATCGGTGAAAATGATCATTGGAAAAGAGCAAAGATCGGATTTTCTGTTGTCGGGAATGATAAACGTTATATCAACAGCAAAATCGATCATATTCTGAGATTCATTGACGGCATGCAGCTTGCGGAAATTCTGAATACGAAGATTGAAATGATCAACGTCTCCGATATGACGGGTCCCTGTCATTATGAAGAGGGGAAGTATGGCGAATGTTAAGAGGGCGCATCGCGTGGCCGGTCTCATTATGGCGGAGGTTTCCGATATTCTGTTGAAGCATATCAGGGATCCGAGGGTGAAGCTCGTGACGATCACCAGGGTCAAAGTAACGGAAGACCTCCGTTTGGCCAAGGTCTTCTTTGTTGAAATGGGGAAGGATACGTGTGATCCCCAGGCGAAAACAGGCCTCGATGGGGCCACAGGTTTTTTTAAGAGGGAACTCGGAAAGCGTCTGCATTTGCGGTACATTCCGGATCTTATGTTCATGGTGGACGAATCTTTTGAATACGGCAGTCGAATCGACAGAATCTTGGCAGAAATACGACGGGACGAGGAAAAGGATGTTGAATAAGATCATTGGTATCATCAACAACTGCCAATCTTTTCTTATCACATCTCATGTGAGATCGGATGGCGATGCCATCGGTTCGGAAATGGCCATGTATCAAATGCTTAAGCATATGGGGAAGATTGCCGTTGTGTACAATCAGGATGAAACTCCCGGGAATTATCGTTTTCTGCCGGGAACGGAAGAGATTGTCCACACGCTTCCCGATCTTGAAAGATATGAAGTGGCCGTTGTCCTTGATTGCAGCGATTTGGAAAGGATTGGCGATGAAGCTTCCAGGATAGTGGCTGTAAAGAGGATCATTAACATTGATCACCATATCTCCAATGGAAATTTCGGTGGTTTTTCCTATGTCGACCATCAGGCCAGTTCTACGGGTGAGTTGCTGTACCGGCTGATAAAGGCCATGGGTGTTGATTTTACGAAAGATGTGGCGACAAGCCTGTTTGCGGCTATCCTGACGGACACAGGGGGGTTTCGTTACAGGAACACAAAAAAAGATACCCTCGTCGCTTCCGGCCACTTAATTGAAAAGGGCGCAGATCCTCAGTGGATCTCTGAAAATATTTATGAGAGCAATCCTCCTTCAAAAATCAGACTTTTAACCAGGGTTCTTGATACACTGACGTTCGATTGGTCGAAAAAGGTCGGATCCATGGTTGTGTCACGGAGGACCCTTGAAGATACAGGTGCTTTAATGGAACATACGGAGGGTTTTGTTGACATTCCCAGGTCCATTCAGGGTATCGAGGTGTCTATTCTTTTTAGTGAAGTATCAGATCAGTATTTTAAATTGAGCCTGCGGTCAAAAGGAAAGGTGAATGTGGAACGTGTCGCCAGGACTTTCGGGGGAGGCGGGCATATAAATGCCGCTGCCTGTCAAATAGAAGGCGACCTGGAGACAATCAGGCAGAGGGTTCTGGATGTGATTGGAACTGCAGTTGAATCATGAATGGCGTCGTTGTGATCGATAAACCACCGGGAAAGACGTCGCATGATGTCGTAAAGGATGTCAAGAAAGTGCTTGGTGTAAAGAAGGCAGGTCATACGGGTACCCTGGATCCTCTGGCAACAGGAGTTCTGCCCGTCTGTATCAATGAGGCAACGAAACTCGCGCCATTTTTTTCTTTAGACACGAAGGAATACCGGGTAACCATGCTTCTGGGTGTTAAGACGGACACTCTGGACACGGAAGGCAATGTTATCTCAACTTGTGAACCGCCGCTAATCAGTTTAAATGAAATCGAACGGACATTGCACCGTTTTGTCGGGGAAATTGAACAGATTCCGCCCCGGTATTCAGCGGTTAAGTTTCGAGGTAAATCCCTTTATAAATGGGCAAGAAAAGGTATCCTTGTGGACCCGCACCCGAGAATGGTCGAAATCTTTAATATTGACGTTCTCGAAGTAGCGATGCCGTATGTGACTTTCATGGTATCTTGTTCCAAGGGCACCTATATTCGATCCCTGTGTTCTGATGTGGGAGATATTCTGGGCTGTGGGGCCTGCGTTGCGGGATTACGGAGAATCAGAAGCGGCACTTTCTTTGAGGGGACAGCGGTTTCCATTGAAGGGCTTGACGCAAGCCACGTGATTCCTATGGCTGACGCACTTCCCGATTTCCCTGTCATTAAGGTGGATCATGCTTTTGCCGAAAGGCTGAAGGAAGGTTATCAACCGGAGGTCAAAGCGTTCATTTCGTGTCATATACCTTTCGTCAGTGCCGGAGATGTGGTAAAATTAATTGATGAGGGACGTTGCCTTGTTGCTATTGCAAAAATGCTTTATGCATCTGATCAGTTCGCTGCGTTGGATGGAAAGAAGCAGGCCATGAAAATCTTGAGAGTGTTTCATCGTGAGCCATAAAGAGGCGACGATAGATGTTGCATGTGTGTTTATAACTGGTCACAGGCCATTGATTATTAACTTCAGGGAGGACATAAAACGGTGTTAGATTCTGAGAAAAGAAAGGAAGTCATCAGCAATTATCAACTACATCTATTGGATACGGGATCTCCAGAAGTCCAGATTGCTCTCCTCAGTGCGAGAATCGAGTATTTGACGGCACATTTCAAGTCCCACAAAAAGGACCACCACTCTCGCAGAGGTCTTTTGAAACTTGTCGGACAGAGGAGGCGGCTTCTTGATTATCTGAAGAAAAAAGATGTGGAAAGATATAGAAGCGCCATTCAGCGTCTGGGACTCCGAAAATAACACGGATAAGATGCGAATGGCGGACGAGAAAGGACAGACAGGGCGCAACCGCTGCTGATGTCCGGGTTTGTGTATCTAATGGTTGACCATAGATAGAGAGGGGAAAACAGATTTATGGGCGATGTATTCAGTACGGATTTTGCGGGAAGAAGCATTTCTCTCAAAGCGAATTATTTAGCGGGACAGGCTGATGGAGCCGTTCTTGTAACTTACGGGGATACGGTTGTTCTTGTAACCGCCGTGTCCCTCAAGCAAATCCGGCAGGGCGTCGATTTTCTGCCGCTGACCGTCGATCATCAGGAGATGACGTTTGCGGCGGGGAAGATTCCCGGCGGATTTTTCAAACGGGAAGGCCGGCCCAATGAAAGGGAAATCCTTACGTCCAGGATTATTGACAGATCCATACGGCCGCTATTCCCCCAGGGGTATTTTTTTGAAACGCAGGTAATAGCGACGCTGCTTTCTGTGGACAGTGAAAACGATCCTGATGTGACGGCCATGCTCGGTACGTCCGCCGCCCTCGAAATGTCGGATATTCCGTTTGACGGTCCGATTGCCGGTGTTCGCGTCGGCCGGGTTGACGGACAGTTTGTCTGCAATCCCTCTCTGGAAATGCAGGCTAAAAGTGACCTTAATCTTTTCCTGGTCGGCAGAAAAGTTCTTTCCCGTCCCGGTGATCAGGGATTTGATATCAATCTGGTCATGCTGGAGGGGGATGCCCGTGAGGCCGAGGAGGATATCATCGTTGATGCTATTAATTTCGGCCTGGAGTCCATGAGGCCCGTCATCGAACTTCAGGACCGCATGCGACAGGCCATCGGAAAGGGAAAACGGTCGTTTTCCGTGGAACCCGTTGATGAAAGTCTTTCCTTAAAAGTAAGTGAAGTAGCGTTGGAGGGTCTGAAAGAGGCGTATAACATTCCGGGAAAGCTTGATCGGTATCATAAAATTGGTGTGGTCAGAGAGAATGCGAGAAAAGAGATCTGCGGCGATGATGCAACGCTCTCCTCAGCCGTCGATAATATTCTGGAGGGGCTGGAACGGCAGATCCTCAGAGAGATGATCCTGTGCGACAAGAGAAGAATCGACGGCAGGTCGAACGTCGATATCAGACCCATCAGCTCGGAGATTGGGCTTTTACCGAGAGCCCATGGGTCGGCCATCTTTACACGGGGTGAAACCCAAGCGCTTGTGGCTCTAACCCTTGGCACATCATCGGATGAACAACGGCTGGATTATGTCAGCGGAGAAGAGATGCGGACATTCCTGCTCCATTACAATTTCCCGCCCTTCTGCGTTGGCGAGGCAAAGTTCTTAAGGGGCGCCGGCAGACGGGAAATCGGTCATGGGGCGCTGGCCAGAAAGGCCCTTGTGCCTATCCTGCCATCGGAAGAACAGTTCCCCTATACCATCAGAATTGTTTCCGAGATACTGTCCTCCAACGGATCATCATCAATGGCTACGGTGTGCGGAGGCACGCTTTCCCTGATGGATGCGGGCGTGCCCGTAAAAGATATTGTGGCCGGGATTGCCATGGGATTGCTGAAGGAGAAAGATGAAGTGGTCATTCTTTCAGATATCCTTGGCGACGAGGACCACGCAGGGGATATGGACTTCAAGGTGTGCGGCACACAAAAGGGTATTACTGCCATGCAGATGGATATCAAGATTGATGGCGTAACGGAAGATATATTGAGGAAAGCCCTCTACCAGGCGAGGGATGGCAGATGTTTTATTATTGAGAAGATGAAAGAGACCATCGCCACTCCGAGAGATGATATTTCCAAATATGCCCCGCGCATCACGACCGTCAAGGTCAGACCGGAAAAAGTGAGGGATGTGATCGGCTCCGGCGGGAAAAACATCAGACAGATCATCAACGAAACGGGTGTGACCATTGATGTGGAGGATGACGGCACCGTAACCATTGCGTCGAGTGATTCGGAGGCGGCAGCCAGGGCGGTGGCCATGGTCAAGTGGTTGACGGAGGATGCGGAAATCGGGAAGATCTATCGAGGCGTTGTCAAGAAAGTGGTCGATTTCGGGGCCTTTGTTGAGATCCTGCCGGGGACGGAGGGATTGGTCCACATTTCACAGCTTGCCAAAGAGAGGGTCAACAAGGTGACTGATGTCCTTCAAGAAGGGGATGAAGTACTGGTCAAGGTTCTTGAGATTGATAAGCAAGGGAAGATCCGGCTGAGCAGAAAAGATGCAATCGGGGAAAATGTACCATAAAACCATTCTGAATAATGGCATCAGGGTCATTTCTGAAGAAATCAATCATGTCAGATCAGTATCCATAGGCATCTGGGTGCAGAGCGGTTCACGTTACGAGAATCATGCCACAAACGGGACCGCTCATTTTATCGAACACATGCTTTTCAAAGGGACAGATCGGAGATCCGCCTTTGATATCGCATCGGGAATTGATTCCGTCGGCGGCATTATGAATGCCTTTACCGGCAAGGAATTGACCTCTTTTTATATCAAGATACCGGATTATCATCTTCCCCTGTCCATTGATCTTCTTGCTGATATCTTCCAGAACTCCCGCTTTCAGGCGGATGAAATCGGCAAGGAAAAGTCTGTTGTCCTTCAGGAAATCAGCATGGTGGAAGATTCCCCCGACGACTATGTTCAAGATTTCCTTGATGCCGTTTTCTGGAATGACCACTCTCTCGGTCTTCCTGTTCTGGGGACGAAAGATCAGATTATCAACCTCGACAGGGACAGACTCGTTTCCTTCTTCAATGACCGGTACCGGGGGGATAATCTGGTGCTGGCTGCAGCTGGTCATCTGAAGCATGATATTCTTGTTGATCTGGTCAGCGAAGCTTTTCAATCCATGGGACAAAAGGTCGTCGAGGTGGAAACACGCAAGCCTGATGTTTCATCAGCAGTTGCCGTCCATAAAAAGGATCTTGAACAGGTCCATATGATGATAGGAACCATTGCCCCTTCTGCAACGAGCCCCAAGCGGTATCCCGGTTTTTTATTAAATGCCGTTTTAGGCGGGAGCATGAGCTCAAGGCTGTTTCAGGAAATCAGGGAAAAGAGAGGTCTGGCCTACGCCATTCATTCTTACCTTGCTCCGTATATGGATACGGGAATGTTGGGAATCTATGCGGGAATCGGAGAAGAGCATGTCCGGGTTGTTGTCGATCTCATTGATGATGCGTTAAAGCGGCTGTGCGATGAGCTTCTGACGCAAAAGGAAGTGCATGACGCCAGGGAATTGATCAAGGGAAATTTCCTGTTGAGTATGGAAAGCACCGATAACCGGATGATGAGGCTGGCGAGAAACGAGATCTGTTTTGGAAAACACATCCCTCCGGAAGATGTGATACGCCATATTGAGGCGGTTGAAAGTGAGGATGTCAGGGAACTGGCCTGTGAGATGTTCGATCCCCGCATTCTTTCAAGGGTTGCTGTGGGAAAAATATCGGAGAAGGATATTGCCTCTACCTGGCAAAAGACTTGAGAATGGAGCTTCAAATGATTGAAGAGATTATGGTTTCCATCCAGAAGCTTCCGGGTCATGACGATATCCCCAATCCCCGATACATGACGGATCATGCGGCGGGGATGGATGTCTATGCCGCCGTGGAGAGAGAGGAAACAATCTTGCCGGGGGATAGAAAAATGATTCCAACGGGGCTTATGGTCGCACTGCCCGTTGGTTATGAAGCCGAGATCAGGCCTCGAAGCGGCCTTGCATTAAATCATGGTGTGACGTTGGCAAATGCACCCGGCACCATTGATGCGGACTATCGTGGTGAAATCGGCATTGTCATGATTAATCATGGAGATGAGCCGTTCGTCGTCAGACGGGGGGATCGTGTCGCTCAGATGGTGGTACACCGTGTTTGCAAAGTGACATGGGTAATAAACGGACAGATTGAAGCAACCGCAAGGGGTAGTGGGGGGTTTGGACATACGAATTTTTAAAACTCTGCTTGACCGGTCCGGAAACCCCGTCAGATGAGTAAGGATCGTCACAGGTAAAAAGGAATGTTTTTCAGCTGGAGAGGATGGTGGACATTTCATGAAAAGGCATAAGGTTGTAAAGACATATCAGGAAATAAATGAAAAGATCAGACAAGGGAAGGCTGTCGTCGTGACGGCTGAAGAGATGATCGATGTTGTGGAAAAGCACGATCACGCTGAGGCAGCCAGAAGAATCGATGTGGTCACGACGGGAACCTTCAGTCCCATGTGCTCATCGGGCGCCTTTCTGAATTTTGGTCATACCTCTCCCCGAATAAAGGCGTCGAAAGTATGGCTTAACGATGTGAGCGCTTACGCCGGTGTCGCCGCAGTGGATTGCTATATAGGGGCAACAGAGGTTGCGGAAGGAGATCCTCTCAACAGCGTCTATCCGGGAGAATTTCATTACGGCGGCGGTCATGTCATTGAAGACCTTGTGGCGGGTAACGTGATCAGATTGCGTGTCGAAGGTTACGGAACGGATTGCTACCCAGCCCGGAAATATGAGAAGAATATCACCGTCAGCGATTTACGAGACGCCGTTCTTTTCAATCCGAGAAATGCTTATCAGAATTACAATTGTGCCGTGAATATGTCTGACAGGACGATTTATACCTACATGGGTGTCCTCCGACCCCGCATGGCAAATGCCAATTACGCGACATCGGGTCAACTAAGTCCCCTCTTTAATGATCCTTATTATAAGACAATCGGCATCGGGACAAGAATTTTCCTCGGAGGAACCCAGGGTTATGTAGCGTGGCCGGGAACTCAACATAACCCGAATGTTAAACGAGGTAAAAACGGTGTTCCCATGGAAGGCGCAGGAACCATTGCTACCATCGGGAATCTAAAGGACATGACCTCCGGCTGGCTTACGGGCGCAAGTATGTTGGGCTACGGCGTTTCTCTATACGTTGGCATCGGCATTCCCATTCCCATCCTGAATGAAGAAATGGCCCGTTATACTTCTGTCAAAGATGAAAATATCTGGACGCAGGTATATGACTACAGCATGGATTATCCGAAGGGTGTCGTGAAAAGTCTCGGAGAAGTGAACTATAAGGACCTTCGAAGTGGTGAGATCACACTTAAAGGCGCCAGGGTTGTAACGGCGCCTCTGTCGAGTTATTTCAAGGCACGAGAAATTGCCAACATCCTCAAGGAATGGATTGAAAGGGGAGATTTCTTTCTCGGCGAACCTCAGCAACAGCTGCCTTCCGTCTATCTGTAGAGTCGTATTTTCATCAATATTAATCAATATTGATGAAAATTAGCTATTCATGATACTTTTTAATTGACATTATTTATCATTCGTATCATTTATATGAAAATTCCCCCAACCACCCCTTGCTAAAGGGTGGGCAAGGGCGTATTTTCATGCTTCGTTGCGTCCGGGCATGGGGGGTAGTATGCAAAAATGGGTAAATACTTGTTCAAATACGGGGAAAATGCGAGATAATAAAGTCAGACAGTATCGTGAAGCCATTCCATTGAGCATCGCTGAGCTTTCAAGAAGGGCGGGGCTGGCCCCTCAAACCATCACGAAAATGGAAAAAGGCTTGCATACGAGAAAAAACTCTGAATTGAAAGTTGCAAAAGCATTGCAAAAGAAATATGAGGAAGTATTTGGATCAGATGCGGATGTTTAATCCTTCATATGTTGCAAAGTTTAATTCTTTTTTTGCGACCGTAAAAGACCTGTTGATTGGAATGAAATTGGGCAGATGCCTGGTGATATTAATCGTCTTGATGGGCTTGCTTATTGCGTTTGGGAACAGGGGGCTCGTCGATAGCTTTATGATGAAAGAGAAGCTGGCATCGCTGAAGAAATCAAATCAGCATATGACCATCGAGAATTATGATTTGAAAATGAATATTCTCCTGCTCAGAAGTAATCAGCCCTACATAGAAGTGGTAGCGCGTAACGAACTCGGGATGGTAAGAGTTGGGGATCTGGTTTATCGATGCGCCCAATAAATGAATCATAGCCGCTAAATGGATTGATCGTATTATCGTATTAATGGTATACCGGGTATCAACATAATAAGGTTTTGAATCAGAAACGGTGGTTCTATGGTCGATATTAAAAATGTGTTGTCCGGTTTTAAGCCGGCAATCGTGCTTGACATCTTTAAGAGCCTGTTTCCGGCGGGCAAGGAACTGGTCGGGCTTGACATCGGCTCGAACTCGTTAAAACTTGTGGAGATCGTTGAAACACCCAAGAAAGGATATGTCCTGAGTCGATTTTCGAGGATTCCCCTGGCAAGAGGTGTTGTCGTGGATGGTGTGCCTGTGGAACAGCAGGAATTGGTTCTGAAGATCAAAGAACTTTTCAAACAGTCAAAATGTAAGCGAAAGGGTGTTGTCACATCTCTGTCGGGGCATTCCGTTATCGTAAAAAAGGTAACTTTTCCTGCCATGGACGATGGGGAACTGCGTGATCTGATCAAAGACGAGGTGGGTAAATATCTGCCTTTTGAAAATACGGAAGAAGTGAATTTCGATTTTCAAATACTGGGTGAGAACGAGTTTAATCCCAGCCAGATGGACGTTATTCTCGTTGCCGCGAAGAATGATATTATCACGGGCTATACGGACGCCATTAAAGAAGCTGGACTTAACGCTGTCATCGTGGATGTCGATTCTTTTGCCATTGAAACCATGTACGAGGAAAATTATGATATTGAAGAGAATGAAATGGTCGTTCTCATCAATATCGGAGCGAGCATTACAAACATTAATGTGGTCAAGGGTGGGGCCTCTGTTTTTACAAGGGATTTTACCCTGGCTGGCAATTCCATTACGGAGGCCGTTCAGCAGAAATTAGGAATTGATTTTGAAGAAGCGGAAAGGATAAAAATCGAAGGGCCCGGTGGAAGTGAATCGGAACGAGAGGAATTCAGAAACAGTCTCCTTGCTTATGCCGATCCCATATGTTCGGAAATAGAAAGATCCATTGATTATTTTCGGTCCACCTATGGGGGCGAATACATCAAGCATGTTCTTATTTCCGGTGGCAGCGCAATGATTCCGGGTATTGTCAATGACCTGTCCCGGAGACTCGGCATTGAGGCAGAGATTGCCAATCCGTTTAAGAAGATAGGCTATAATCACGAAGCGTTGGATCCCGCATCCATAGAAAGCATCGGTCTTATTGCAGCCGTGGGGATAGGCCTGGCACTGAGAAGAGCAGGTGACAGATGATCAAGATCAATCTTCTTCCCTATAGGGAAACGGGAAAAAGGGATAACATAACCCGTCAGATTGCGTTGATAGCAGTTTCCTTCATCGCGTTGGTCATCGTTATCGGTGCAATCCATCTTTTTGTCAGTTTTAAAATCGGTGGTCTTGAAAATGATGTAAAAGACCAGGAAGAGAAACTTGCCAAGCTGACAAAGGTTATTGGCGATATCGAAGGATATAAGCGTAATAAGGCGATTCTGGAAAAAAAACTCGCCATTATCAACTCACTGGAAGAAAATCGCCTCGCTCCCGTTCGTATGCTGGATGAATTGAGCGGTCTGGTCCCGGTGAAGGACATCTGGCTTGAAAAGCTGACAGAAAAAGGAATGGATATTACCATCGAGGGTGTAGCCAGAAACAATATCGCCGTCGCTCTCTTCATGAGGAACCTGGCGGGGGCAAGATTTATCAAATCCGTTGATCTGTTGTCTACCAAGGAAAAAGAAGTTTCGGGCATTAAATTGCAGCAGTTTGTGGTATCTTGCGTGAAGAAGGGATCATAAGCATATGGCGCCGTTTAATCTCAATCTGGATGTCATTAAAAAAATTCCTCCGAAGCAAAAAGCCATGGCTGTTGGACTGCTCTACCTTCTCCTGGCTGCGGCATACTACTTTTTGGTTTTGCAATCATCCTTCGAACAAAAAGGTTCCCTTCAGACCAAGTTATCCGAACTTCAGGAACAGGTGACGGAAAAGGAGCGCCTTGCCGCCCAGAAAAATAAATACATCCGGGAATTGAGGGAACGGGAGGAAATGTTAAGGATGGCCCTGACAAAGCTTCCCGATCAGCGGGAAATCCCGGGCCTTTTGTATTCCGTCGCCCAGGCCGGCAGGGATTGTGGAATTAGTTTTACCCTCTTTGAACCCAAGCAGGCTGAAAAGAAGGCGCCGGAAAAACAACCGGCGGCAAAGCCCGCTGACAAGAAACCTGGCGATAAGGAAGTGGCCGAAAAAGCTATCGAAGAGAAGTTTTATGAGGACATTCCCGTCAAAGTCATCATTGCCGGCAGTTATCAAAACACGGCCCTCTTTTTTGAGAAAGTAGCCAGGCTGCCTCGCATTATCAACATCGAAGATATCACCATGTCGGAAGGAAAAGATGCGAAGGCGAGCGGGCGCCTTCTCAACACGTCCTGTGTGATCAAAACGTATATGTTCCTGGAAAAAATGGGTGAGAAGAAGGCTGATGGAAAAAAGTAGAGCTGTCACGCATACCACAACGCTGATAATGCTTTCGGTTTTCTGGATATTGGCTTCCGGGGCAAGCGGTGCGGATCCGAAAGCGGT